>CAYZUN010000006.1:0-42586 GCA_964481625.1 uncultured Sulfurimonas sp. | reverse complement strand
TTTTGCGTTGTTTCATTAATAACGGTCACTGACTTTTCAACATTAGTACCGACACCAATTGCTGTAGTAGAAAGCTCATGAGAGATGGAAGCATTTTCAGAAGAGCTCTGTTTTGATGCCTGAATCAATGCCCTGAGCTCATCTACTAATTTGTTAAAACTAAATGCAATCTCAGAAAGTTCTTGAGGGGTATTTTCATCTACTTTTATGGTTAAATCGTTATTATCTCCAATTTCAAGCAAGGTAGCTTTAAACTTTTCAATTGGCTTAACAAGATTAAAATTAATCATGGCAAGAGCAAGCAGCATAATAATAATCAGCAGAACAATCGATAAGATAATAATTGTATTACGAATTTTATTTGGCGTAATCAGTACCTCGGCTTCATCAATTTCAGAAAGAATAGCCCAAGAGAAATCTTCTCCTACTTTAAGAGTTGAAAATGATGAAAGTACCGGATTATTATTGTAATCAATAACAATCCTCGTATCGCTCTCACCACGTAAGGCCGCGCGAGTAGCTTCTGTATCGACAGAGCCCTTTGATGGATCCGCAAATGATGCTATGAGTGAATGACCTTTTGGGTCAAGAAAACTATCACTACGCATGAGATTATCCGGACCGACCAGGTAGTCCTCTTGACTTTGACCATACCCGTTTCTATAGGTCATTACTTTATTAATAGCTTTATCACTAATTTGCAGTGCCAATACCGCTTTTACTTCACCATTAATTGTTATCGGAGTTGCTAAAAACATAGCCGGCGCATTGTTACTAGGTGCATAGGGGCTCATATCAATAAAAGTTGGACGGCCATTTTCTAACGCCTTTTTATAAGCTCGACCTAAACCACTATTTTTAAGTGCTCCACTGGAGAGATTTGCACCATAATCTGATTCTTTAGCAGTTGTGTACATCACATGCCCATGTTTTGCGCCAATGACAAACACATCATAATAACCGTAATCTTTCATATAACCTTGAAAAAATGGTTCGTGCAACTCTTTTTTCTCTTTAGCCAGCCAATGATCAACGGGATAACGTCCTGTATCACTTACATTTAACTCTTCAAAAACATAGTTCAGATCATTAATTAGTTCGTGCAGATTATTTGAGCGCGCGAGTACTTTAATGTCACTAATACGCTCATGAAAAAAACCTTGAATATGATTTTTTTTCATATCACGGTCTATAGTTAATTGAGAGTAACTCTTTTGCATAAGAGCATCTGTACTCTGCGAAGTGGCTATAAAAACTGTGGTAACACTAAGCAGTATGAGAGATGATGCTACAAGTAATATAATTTGTAGTTTTATAGATATCTTATTCACAAATATTACTCCATTTTTTCTGATATTTTGTAACAATAACTAATTTTTATTTAAAAATAGTTATTAAAATGTAAGATAATTGCATAATGAATCTTAATAGGCATTTGTGTTACTATGTGAAACATAGTTACTGTCTAAACTATACTTAAAAAGAAAATAACATGTTTGCATCTAAAAACTGACATTTTTTGTATAATACATTCTAATATCAATCCTTGATTTGGAGAATTCTATGAATCATACATTAAATATTGAGCTCTTCTTTTTTAATGCAGCTACAGACTATCTACCCCACTACAAACAATTTACATGTATTCTTGATGAGAAACAATCAATCAAAGATATTCTTAAAATTATGCAAGAGCGTAACCCCTCTTTTGAGTATCCGAAACAAAAAACATTGGTACAAATTAACTCAAAACTTATTGATGCTCGTCTTAAAATAAAAGAGATTGTTGAGGTATTTGGAACGCGATTTACTATGGAACCTGCTTCTATTTTTAGAGCCACAAAAGATCTACGCTTTGATGATCATGACTTTATGCAAAAATACTCACTGCTAGCACCTTATTGCGATGATGATGATTTAAAATACTACCGAACACTGTATCGTACTTACTATGCTTCAGAAACATTAAAATATAATCAAAACTACCATGGTGACGCACTTTTTTTATTGGCACTTCGATTACTACAGCATGAAAGTGAGCATGAGGAAGCTATTTTAAATGTTGTTTCAGATAAAGAAAATGGTCTATGGCTCTATGAGTATGAAAACAACAGCTACCCCAGTGAAGATATTACTCCTGCTATTGATGTCATTAAAGTACTATTGAAAAATCGCCGTTTTATCAATAGCGAACAGATGCAACCTGTTAAAGAGCTTATTGATAAATTTAAAGATCGTTTCTGCACTAAAGAAGAAACGGAGTCTTTTAGCCTCTCTTCTGTACTGCTTATTGAAAAATATGGCGTAATGTTTGAGAGCATTGAAAATAATGATGAACTTGAGTTTATTTTCAAGAACATTACTCTTGAAAAAATTTTAGAAGATTTAAAGCATCCATTTACAGATTTTAATATTGCCTTTTATTTAGAACCAAAAGCACAACAATCTACATGTAAAAAAGCAGAATCTTTGATTGCATCAGTTGGAGGAACTTTTTTACCTTTTGATGCATCAACCAAGGCCTGCGGAGCTGGCATTGTTACAAGTGATCCTAGTATCGCCTATAAAAAAGCCGGTACTATTCTTTTAGATGCATTCGATAATAACGCTGATATACTCATTGTCAACTCAGATGATGCCTTAATGATGCTCAACGCAAACATTAAGAAGTGTGAAAAAGCTGTGGGGCGTGACATTGATTTGCAAATTATAACCCCTTCACAACTCGTAGCTATTGCAACGGGATGTACCGATAAAGTAGAACTTGGTTTAGATAAAAACGGTTCTGCTATTACTTTTATCTAAGCAGAATTATTTCTGCTTCGGACGAAACGGTTTAATCACTTCCTCATCACACTCCAAATACGGTCCTTCAATGAGGTCAATACAGTATGGTACTGCCGGAAATACAGCATCAAGACATTCACGAATAGATTTAGGTTTTCCAGGTAAATTAATGATTAAAGATTTTCCCCGTATTCCCGCTGTTTGACGGGAAAGAATTGCTGTAGGGACATACTGAAGGCTTACTTGACGCATCAACTCACCAAAGCCCGGCATCATCTTCTCACATACATTCTGAGTTGCTTCAGGTGTCACATCACGCAGTGCAGGTCCCGTACCTCCCGTTGTGACAATCAGACAGCACTGCAGTTTATCTGAGAGTTCAATCATCGTCTCTTCTAAAATAATCTGTTCATCGGGAATACAGCGATAGACAATTTCAAATTCACTTTTGAGATAATCTTTCATCGTATCTTGAATCGCTACACCTGAAATATCGTCATAAATTCCTTTGCTCGCTCGATCTGAAGCTGTTATGACACCAATTTTAATATTACTCAATTACGACCCTTTTTCTATTTTTTTTGCTAACTGGTGTACTGACATAGCATAATAAGCACTGTGGTTGTATCGTGTAATAACATAGAAATTTTTTGCCCCATACCAAAGTTCATCATAATTGGCACGATCAAGCTTGATAAGCCGCACTTTATTATTGTAATCCCACTTTCCATATTTTGGTTTGACACCAATTAAGTCAGAACGATGATAGGTACGATCATATCCCGTTTTATACGTACTAAACCGATTGCCTTCATAGGCTACACGCGTTGCCACCTCTTCCCCGCTTCGCCAGCCATTTTGTTTAAGATAATTCGCAATACTAGCAATAGCGTCTTGAGGGTGTTGCAAACTAATTTTTCCATCTTTATTATAATCTATGCCGTAAGCTTCATAGTTGCTTGGCATAAATTGCCCCAATCCAATAGCACCCGTGTACGAACCCATCACATTTTTCGGGTTAAATTTCTGACGATAAGAGAGCAAAATAAATTTTTCTAACTCACGTTTAAAAAAGGCATTACGTCGATTGGGTTCAAAAGCAAGTGTGGTCAAAGTATCAAAAACAGGATGCTTCCCAACATTAATACCATAGACACTTTCAATGCCAATAATAGCAGCAATGTACTCAGCCGGTACACCATACTTTTGCTCTACATGCTTAAAGGTTGTTCGATGTTTTTTTATAAAAGAGCGCCCTTGACGGATGCGTTTAGACGTTAGCTTATAATGCACATACCGATCCCATGCTCCATGTAACGGATATTCATTTTTGACGCTTGGAGTTGGATTTTTAATAGCTGTACCCGTAATAATTGCCAGAGGAACTTCTTGTTTTTCCACTTTAGAAAATAGTTTTTTCAAATATGTCAATTTAAACTCATACTCTTCATGCATCATCTGCATGAACTCCCCCGCCTCCACATCTTTGGTATAGTCTTTAGCATATACCAGCGGTGCAACAATCAGTAACATAACAATAAGAAATTTCAAGTTTTTTCCTCTCTTTTTTGTAATAAATGGCTGGCATCGTTAATGAAAAAAACTGTACCAAAAGGCTGAAAAAACTCTTTAACCGCCTCTACATCAATAATAACATCCTCGCTTCCTAGGTAGATTTCAAGGATGATGCCGCGTTTGCATAGTAGTTCAAGAGATTTGCTATCCCATTCATACTCGAGCAACTCTTCTAGTTCACTGTACGAACCATTTTTTATTATAATATTTTTACACTTAAACGGAGCACAACAGTTTGAAGTAAATTGATGAATATAGCCCTCAGTATCCTTGGTAAATTCTAAAAGTTGTAACCGCTTAAAGGCACTGCTTCGATTTTGAAAAAATGCAGGAGAAAAAAGTTGTAGCCGGTCAATTCGTTTGTCTGTATGCAGTACATATTGGAATGCTTTAATAGCACCATAACTAAAACCGCTGACACAATAGGGAGAATCAATTAAATACTCTTTAAAAAAAATATCATCATCTACTAGAGAGAATCCACTATAGTATATCATTCACCATCTTTTTTAAGAGTGCTTTGGAGATGCTTTCATACTGCATTAAAACTTTCTCGATATTAGCAAGACTGCTTTCATATTCTTTCAATAATGCTATAGTCTCTTCATAAAGCTTTTCAATTAAATTACTAGAGTTGTGTTCATTGCTAATAATGGAATCACCCATGGCATAGTTTTCAACCATCTGTGAAATCAATCGCTTAGCATCGGTAATATCAGCTTCAGCACTACTGTCGTGTTCATTGAAACGTATATTACAAGCAGCTATACCTGCTAGTAACATTTTAATGTGTGCAATTATCTCATGTTGTAGCATTGGTGTATTAACAGGCGGTTTAATTGAAGCAGTTGTAAGTAGTATTTTATCAAAAGGAATATCATAATACATGGCAACAAAACCTTTAGCTGCTTGATAACGTGCTCGATACTCACGCTGTTTATGACTTAAAACCGGAACACGTTTTTTTCCTAAAAGGACTTTATCTTTGACAAGATTAAAATGCTCATCAGTTACATGTAAATCATTTTGTCGCATCGAAAGCAGCGCTGCCTCATTGACTAAAGCCGCTAATGACGCCCCACTAAAGCCCATTGTCATTTTAGCAATTTGCGCCGCATCAACATTGTGAGGAATTTTTTTAAGATATTTCAATAAGATCGATTCACGTTCGCTTGGTGTCGGTAGATCAACAAAAATACGGCGATCAAAACGACCGGCACGCAAAAGTGCACTGTCTAAAACATCTATCTTATTCGTAGCTGCAAGAACAATAACACCACTGGAATCTTCAAAACCGTCCATCTCGGTAAGCAATTGATTTAAGGTCGCTTCACGTTCATCATTTCGATTCCCCTCACGTTTTTTTCCTACTGCATCAATCTCATCAATAAAAATAATTGAAGGGGCATTTTTTTTGGCTTCTGTAAAGAGGTCATGAACACGTTTAGCTCCCATACCGACATAAATCTGCACAAACGATGCGCCACTTTGGTAATAAAATGGAGCGTCAGCCTCTGCTGCAACGGCTTTAGCAATCATTGTTTTTCCAACGCCGGGAGGACCTACTAGAAGTACGCCGCGAGGCAGATAGACTCCATAGTTTTTATATTTGACCGGCTTTTTAAGAAAATCAATAATTTCTTCAAGCTCAATTTTAACATCACTAATACCACCAATATCAGAAAAACTGACATCAGACACCACTGGGGCAATCTCTTGGCTTTGGTTTTGGGGAAGAAATGTTTTTGTCTTTGAATAACTCTGCTCAGAAGTTTGTAATGTAGTTTTTTGCCACTGTCTAAAGAGAATCGATGCTATTATAAGAAAAACAACAGCATATAAAATATTTAATGCCATGGTGCTATTAGTATCAATACTGACTTTAATATCGGAAAACATCTTTGGATTGACCTGAGAAGTAGCAAGCTTATAGAGTCCCTCTTCTGTTTTTAAATAGACGTAATCTTCTGATGCAATCACCTTGTGGACTTGATTATTCTCTAAGAGTTGCAGCGCATTTTGAAGAGGAATAAGTTCTGCTGTATCTCTTAAAAATGCATACAGAAATAGCGAGAGTAAAACTACTGCAGAGACTACCAGTATAATCTTGTTTTTCTTAGAACTCAGCATAATTGGACTCCTTATTCACCTCATAGTTTTCAATGGTAAGCCAGTTGCCCGCTAAATCTTCATCGGAACGGACTATTATCTTATTGAAATGTTGATCTAATCCTTGGTAAAGTCCCTTTTTAGTACTTTCAATGAGTACTTCAAGAGCTCCTCCGTACTGTTTTCGAAATACAAGGTTTTTAGCATCAACAATATTTGTCATCTCTTTCATACGTACTTTTGAGATGGCACCGCTAACACTCTCTTTCATTAGTGACGAAGGAGTTCCATCACGCTTTGAATACGTGAAAGCATGAATATGCGTCAAAGGCAACTCTTTTAAGTTTGTCATCGCTTCACTCCAGCGTTCATCTGTCTCACCCGGATGACCGACTATAAAATCAGTACCTATAGCAAATCCTTTTGAAGCTAGTTCATTGAAAAGCTTACTATCACTCTCAAACTTATTACGTCGGTTCATAATTTTCAACATCTCTTTTGAGGTATGCTGCAATGCAATATGAAGATGTTTTTCAACCCATGGTTCACTCAGTATCTCTTTAAACTCATCATCAATTTGAATGGGTTCAATCGAGCCAAGACGAATACGACGAACTCCGCGAATAAGAGAGATTTTTTTCATTAGTGAGGCGATGCTTCTACCCTCGCCTTTACCGTAACTTCCAACATTAGTTCCCGTTAGTACAAACTCTCCAAAACCATTAAGTGCAAGGTTTTCAATCTGTTTTAAGATATTACCTTCATCCATACTTCTGGCATCACCACGTACAAAAGGAATAATGCAGTAACTGCATCTAAAATCACATCCCTCTTGAATCTTAATAAACGCCCTGCTCTTACCGACAAAATCATCTACAATATTATTGTCAATAAAATCAAGATCGCCAATCTCATAAAATGGTTTTGGTGCTTGAAGCAGTGTGCTGATTTTCTCTTTTTCACTCTGACCAAAAACACCAAAAATCTTCTTGTCTTTAAATAGCGATTCGCCTTTAGTGTGAGCACCGCATCCTGTGAGTAGAATTTTTGCATCTGTGTTTTTATTGACTTGGTTAATGTAGCCACGTACACTGCTATCTGCGCCATTTGTTACTGTACATGAGTTGACAATAACTACATCAGCATCATCTTCATTCAATGTTAATGCATAGCCCTCAAGACGGCTCATCATTACCTGAGAATCAAACACATTGGTGCGACATCCGAATGTTTTAAAGAAGACCTTTTTCATACAATGTCTACCTCAGGTAAATTAGGACTCCTATCGCTGTTAGAAAGATGCAGTTTTTGAGTAGGATATGCAATTTCAATATCATCAGCGGCTAAATAAGCATCGAGTATTTCAGTTGATATGGTACTACGAAGGGTTAGCGTTGCATAGGCATTAGTCAAATACCATGCACTGATTTTCACCCCGTTCTCTTCAATAAAAGAGAAAATTCGTGGTTCAACATTGGTGTTTTTAAGATTGTATTGACTCCGAAGTTTATTGAGTTGCTTTCTGGTAATATCAGTATATCCTTTAGAATATTTACGCGCCACTTCTTTGGCAATATGTTCTGCTTTTTTGTGGTTAGACTCAAAGGTAATTGTAATGTCAATACCATCCCAGACCGTCTTTAAAGAGGCATGAGAATAGTTTGCGATCATTGTAGTAAAAATGTAGTTATTAGGAATAAAAATAATACGTCCGGCTCGCCGATTATGCAAGTAAGTAGTCAGTGTAATATCTTCTAAAATAGTAATACGAAGTAGTGAAATATCCAAAACATCACCAACATACATCATACCGTCTTTATCAACTCTAACACGATCACCGGTATGAATTGACCCACCTAAAACAATAACAAGCCAGCCTAAAATACTCATAAACCAGTCTTTCATTGCAATAGCAATACCCGCAGAGGCAAAACCAAGTACCGTAACAATATAACCGGCATTGTCAATATAGGCAAAAAGCAGGACAAAGAAGATAAGAATGAAGTTAATAAAATTGATGACTTTATTCACCATATAGTAACGTTCATTATCGACTAAATATTTTCTAGCTATAAACTTAGCTAAGAAGAAGATAAATAGCAATACTATAATTACAATTGCAATATTGACGAGCTCAACAAGCTGTACTTCAATATCTTTATCAATTTCAACCTCAATAGACTCAATACGTTTTTTATAGAGCTCATCAGTAAGCTCAAGAGTATCTAAAGTACGCTCAAATTTCTTTAACTGTTTTGCAGCCGCATGATATTTCTCTTCATCATCAGTCCCTAATGCATTAAGTTGTGAAAGGCTTTCATAGTTTTTAACTTTATCGCGCAAATGAACGATAAGTCCACGTATTTCATCTTCACGACGTACATAAGAATCGTACATCTCATGCAGTCGTTTAATATAAGAGATTCCCGTAAATATCTCTAAAGGATTTTCAATATTAGGGTATTCCTCAATCTCGTCAGGCTTAAGAAGCGATGCAAAAGGCGTTTTGCCGTGACCTTTTAGTAATTCCAGCTGATCAGTTAAAAGTTTTTTCTTGGCTAAAAGAGAGTCAATAATATCACTGTCTTCAATCAAGTCACCACGTTTTGTTAGCGTATTAATCTGCTCTTGAAGGAGCAACAAATCTTTTTTTACATCAATATAAGTAAGGTAAGCACTGTATTTTTTAATCCATATATTATCTTTTTCAAGCTCAATATTAACAATTTTAATATTATCTTTATGCTTCTTTATTGAGGCGTTTCGCTCTAGCCGCATCTTACGCTCTTTTTCTTTTTTCTCTTTTAGTGCTTTTTCAATAGCAGCCTGTTTGGCTAAGTGCATTTGATTACTTTCGTTGTTATCAAGCGTAGTCATTGACGCAGATGCTAAAAAGTTTGGCGTAAGTAGTAATAATGTTATGAAAATAAAGTGACGCATTGCGTTAAAAATCCTTTAATACACTCTTAATAAGATTTTCATCGATATCATCGCTAATATTGACACCTCCGATTCCACGTGGTAAAACAAACTTTATTGCCGTATCACTGCTCTTTTTGTCGAGATAAAACGTTTCATAAAAGGCATTGGCATCACTAATATCATAAGTAACGGGAATATTGTACTTCACCAGCAGCGCTTTTACTCTATCTGCTTCACTTTTGCTCATCCATCCAAGCTTAAGAGCCACTTCGTTGGCCATTACCATGCCAATGCCTATGGCTTCACCATGCAGATAGGTTGCATACTTAGTCTCATTCTCAACTACATGTCCAAAGGTGTGTCCATAATTGAGTGCGGCTCGTATGCCTCGCTCTTTTTCATCTTGAGAAACTACCCATGCTTTTGTCTGAACTGCTTGAGCAAGTACTTTTGTTAAAATCTTGCTATTATTTAAATCGGCACTTTCTAAAAACTCAAAGAACTCTTTATTAAATGTTACTGCCATCTTAACCACTTCAGCAACACCCGCACTAAATTCACGCTTAGGTAATGTAGCGAGAAAGTATGGATCAATATAGACCGCTTTGGGCTGATGAAACGCACCAATTAAATTTTTTCCATAGCGGTTATTGATGCCTGTTTTACCGCCAACACTTGCATCCACTTGCGAAAGCAGTGTTGTCGGAATTTGAATAAAATCGATACCGCGTTGATACATACTAGCCGCATAACCCGTCATGTCGCCAATAACACCGCCACCAAATGCAATAAGTAGTGAATTACGGTTAAAACGGTGATCAAACAATCTATTGACAATGGTGTCAATGCTCTCTTGATTTTTATACTGTTCGCCGTCAGCAACGGTAATAATATAGAGCTCACTAGCTTCAATGCGATCTAGCAAATAGCTCAGGTGAAGACCAGCTACTTTAGGATTAGTAACAATGGCAACTTTACCATTAAATGAGAGTCGTGGCAGGGAATCAATTACAATTTTATACGAATTATCTATCTCTTTTTTTAGCTCAATATCAACAATCATAAATATCCAATAAATTTTATCTGTTTATAATACTTACAATTAACTTAAAAGATGGTGAAAATTAAACTATATGCGTACCGGAACAAAAAGTTGGTGGTATTCACCTAAGCGATAATAGAGTTTTTCACTATCTGTTGAGAGAAATGCCAACATGTTTCTTGCTGCAACTTTTTCTGAAAATGGCATGCACTGCAAAAAGTTTTCCCGTTTTGCGAGTGAACGAATCTGGTTACTTTCAACATCAAGAACCTTAATTGATTTCGTGAAAATTGAAGAAAGATTTTTAAAATGTTCAATAACTTCTTGACGCTCAATTTGCGGCTCATTAACATTGTTAATAAGTTCAATATTAAAGCCCAGTTGTGATGAAAAGTCAAAAATCGTTGTAGAGACTTTTTCAAGGTCTTTATTTTCTGTCAAGACTACCACGGAACCTTTAATCTCTGATAGCGGCTTATGTGTAAGTTTAAGTACCGGAATGTTGCTTTCATAGAGTGTACGCCGCGTTTTATTGTCTTTAAAAAGTGCACGCGACACTAGGATTAAACCAATATAATATTTTTTAATATCAGTTAAAATAGCACTTTTTTCTTCTTCTACATAAGCAATATCCACCACAACATCATCAGCGCGGTATGATTTTATTTTTGATATTTGATCTAAGTCACCCGGATTAATAACTTTAATTATCAACTCTTTTTTAAGTTGATCTTTAACATAAAGAGCTTGTTTCAGCAGATTATCTAAGAGTTTGTTATCATCATAGATCATATCAAGATAGAGATAAAGTGTTGACCCAAAAGGTGCCGGAAATTGTCCTAATTCACGTTTAATAGCACGATATACTGATTTTAATACTGAAGGATCACCTACTAAAAGAAGAATGTCATTAGGATGAATCATTCGTTTGTCGGTTGGAAAAAGCAATTTTCTATCGCGGTAAATTACAGCAATTTTCCAGTTCTTTTGCTCAATGGCTCCAAGGTGACGGTAGACAAATGAGCTTCCAAATGGAACAAGAACTTCCATAATCTCACCCTCACCTAAACCGACATTTTGTGCAACTACCGGAACATTAGGTAAAAAGTCCAGCAAGTGAGATGCCAAGAGATCATTAGCTTTCATAGCATAAACATAACTGTCATCTAATTCTAGTCCCCACTGATCGAGTATAACAACACTAAGCTGCTGTTTGATTGCACGGATATTTTTAAGTGTATTGATGATATCACTTGGTATATCCATGGCGATAATAACTTGAATAAATTCCATTTTCAAAAGGTTAGATAATTTTGCGAGACTCGTTGGGTCGAATTCAAAGAACTTAAATTTACTGGGGTCAACATTGTCAAAATGTTTTGCATGCATCTGAACAACATAGTAAATATTATCTTTAGAGTAAGTATTGATGACACGTTCAATAAAATGTGTACCAACAGCACCATCACTGATAATAAGTATTTTTTTCATTTTCTCTGACTCGATACTTAAGTTATTTTTTAATTGCGCGATTCTAGCATAAGGGCACCTCTAGAAACCTTAGGCTAGTTTACTATTTAAATAGAGCAAAGATTTAATTTTAAAAAATAGTGTTACAATCTTAGCTTTCTTGAAAAAACTAATAATAATGTTCACAAATAAAAGGATATATGATGTTTAAAATCCTAATTTTAGCAGTGTTTGTTATGATAAATGCCAATGCAAATAAACTCATCAATGAGCA
Organism: uncultured Sulfurimonas sp.; assembly: GCA_964481625.1. Taxonomy (GTDB): domain Bacteria; phylum Campylobacterota; class Campylobacteria; order Campylobacterales; family Sulfurimonadaceae; genus QNZR01. The sequence continues at coordinate 30,407 of CAYZUN010000006.1, read as the reverse complement.
TTCACCATACTTACTACAACATGCTCATAACCCGGTAGCGTGGTATCCATGGGGCGATGAAGCGTTCAAAAAAGCTGAAAAAGAGAACAAGCTTATTTTTCTTTCTATTGGTTATAGCACCTGTCACTGGTGTCATGTAATGGAGAGAGAGTCATTTGAAAATGATGCGGTTGCCAAGATTTTAAATGAGTATTTTATTGCTATTAAAGTTGATCGTGAAGAGTATCCTCATATTGACAGACACTATCAAGATATCTACATGCTTATGAATCGTCGAGGCGGAGGGTGGCCGCTTACTATTGTTATGACACCAAATAAACAGGTTTTTTATTCGGCGACGTACCTTCCTGCGGATGACAACTTTGGAAGAGCCGGGATCAAAGGCGTATTACACGCTCTAAATGATGCCTATAAAAACAAAAAAGCAGAAGTGCTTAAAAGTGCCGCGTCAATAGAGTCAGCACTCAAACAGATAAAAAGCGTAGATGAACACGCAACGGTTACGCTCGATATTACAATAGCCGATAGCTTTGTAAAAATGGTAACATCACAATTTGATTCTAAAAACAAAGGCATTGGCTCTGCACCAAAGTTTCCTCACGCAACGACTTTAGATGCACTCTTGGATATTTATCGAATTACCGGTAATAAAACTGCTTATTTAATGGCTACTGAAACATTGATGGCAATGAGCAAAGGTGGAATTTATGATCAGATTGAGGGTGGATTTTACCGCTATAGTGTCGATGAAAGGTGGATGATCCCCCATTTTGAAAAGATGCTCTATACTAACGCTGAACTTTTAGAAGCGTATGCAAATGCCTATGCACTTACCAATGAGCCTCGCTTTAAAACGGTCATACAAGAGACGGTGCACAATATTGATGAGCGTTTTAAGAAAGACAATATGTACTACTCTGCGAGTGATGCCGATAGCGATGGAGAAGAAGGTAAGTATTTTTTGTTTAATTACGAAGAGAGTTTAAAAGACTTAATAAAAGGCGGTTTTTTAAAAGAAGATGCCAAAGAGATTTTAAGCTACTACAACATCTACCCTGAGGGTAATTTTGAACATAAACGGACTAACCCCTATTTAAGCGGCATGAATGCACCCCAAAAACTTCAAAAAGCCAAAGCCATACTAAGAGCCAACCGAGAGAAAAAGAGTTATGCTTTTATTGACTACAAGATTCAAACGTCATGGAATGCCATGTATCTTACAGGACTTTTTAAGTCCGCGAAATATGTTGAGAGATCTTACTCTAAAGAAGCACTGAAATCTCTTGAAGCTTTGCTAAAAAATCTCTATATTGACGGTGAACTTTATCATCAAATAATACTAGGCAAAAAACCAAAAGTAAAAGGCTATTTGGAAGATTATGCTTTTTTGATCTCTGCGCTGATTTCAGCGTATCAAGTCAATTTTGACTCAAAATACTTCACTCTTGCTAAAACACTTTCAGACAAAACAATAATGAAATTTTACAAAAATAAAAAGTGGTATATGGCAGATGATGGGTTTATGATGCAAGCAGAGTTTGGTGATTCCTCATACCGTTCAGCCTTGGCTGTGATGATAGAAAATCTCTTCAACATAGCAATGCTAAGCGACAATCTTAAGCTTCATGCTTTTGCAAAAGAGACTTTAGCGCAATACCTTAGTAAATTAGAGTACGCGCCAAGTCAGTACCCTTATGGTCTAAAGGTTTATTTGCAAAGCCTGCTATCTGGTGTAGTCATAAAATCAACCAAAGAGAATCTAGTAGACAATAGAGCCAAACTTGATGCCATACGATATCCCTACACTCTTTTAAAACCGAGTAAAGACAAAAATTTTTTAGCCTGTAAAATTGATGCTTGTTTTGCGATAGATAAAAATTTAGATTTAGTTATTGACAAGATTGATGCAACTTTATTAAATTTTGAGAGGGTTAAGGAAGGTAGAAAATAATGGTTGTATTGAGAAATAAGAACCGCAATCGGTTTCTTATTTATCTCCGAATTTTTGTTATGTACTACTGCGTAATACTTTCAACAATACTTAATATTTCATCAATAGTCTCTTGTTTTGCTTTTTCAATAAATTTAATTTTTCTTGATTTGTAGTCAATAGATTTCATTTGTTCAACCATTATAAAACCAGTTAATTGTTTACTATCAACTTCAATATGAAATGGAAAATCTCTTTTAGTATTTGTTATTGGACAAGCGAAGGCAAGTCCAAGGTGTTGATTAAAAACTTTATTACTGATAATGATTGCAGGTCTTCGTCCTTTTTGCTCATGACCGCTCTGAGGATCAAAAGTTAAAGCAACAATATCACCTTGTTCAGGTATATATTTTACCACTCTTCAATTCCAACTTTTTCACTAAATTCTTCATGGGGTTTATAATTATCAGGGATATTTTTTACCAAATCATTAATATCATATTTTTTTCTTTTTTCTCTGATAGGTTCAATAATAACTTTATGATTTTCAGTTGTTATCTTAACTTTGTCCCCCACTGTTAAATCTAAATCTTTCATTATATTCTTTGGAAATCGTAATCCTTGTGAGTTTCCCCATTTTGAAATAATTGCTGTCATGTTATATCCTTAATATTGTATATCCTAAGTATATCATTTCTATAAAAATATGTCAAGTTTGACTTTCTCTTGAACACGGCTGATTCATACTAAAAGGTTACATTGAGGTGGTCCTCAAAAACTGAACAACAAATGCTTCAAGTAAAGAGTAACAACATTTTAGGCGTAATGAAAAAAACGAGCACCTAGAATCCTTTTCTAAGTATGAATAAGTGTAGCCAGATCAGATAACATTGGAACTATGTAGTACAACGTTTGACAATTAAACCCAAAAGGAGTAAAACTGTTACCACTGGTATCGTAAAGAGGTGGAATAAGAAAACTTGTTTTACTGGTCTTGAAAAAAGGTTTCATTATAATTTGGACAAAATGTTCTGTTATTTAGAAAACTTCCAATTAAAGGGACATAATATCCCTTAAGCCAAAGGTATAGATTTTTAAAAAATACATGTAAATTCAGAACGTTCAAAACTCAGGCGTATTCTCTTAAGTACCTCTTAGAGCTGCCATCAATAACTTGTGTTAAAATACCGAACTTAAAATTATAAGGTAACGAATGGAATTTCATGTTGAAGCAACCAGTGGGAATGCGCGTGCGTGTACCATTAAAACAGCACACTCAACAATCCAAACACCGATTTTTATGCCCGTTGGTACGGTAGGCTCTGTTAAAGCGCTTGATATGAGCGATATGGTTGACATCCTCAATACTAAAATTATTTTAGCAAATACCTACCATATGTACCTGCGTCCCGGAGATAAAACCGTTGCCTCAATGGGTGGTTTACATAATTTTACGACCTACCCTAACAGTTTTTTAACGGACAGCGGCGGCTTTCAGGCATTTAGCTTGAGTGATATCTCTAAACCTAAAGAGAACGGTATTGAATTTCGTAGCCATATTGATGGTTCCAAGCATTTTTTTACACCCCAAAAAGTCATTGACATTCAACACAATCTCGGCTCAGATATCATGATGATTTTAGATGACCTTGTCGCACTTCCGGCGACACAAGAACGCATTAAAACCTCAATTGAGCGGACTACGCGTTGGGCAAAAGAGTCTATTGCTTATTTTAGAGCCAAGCAAAAAGAGGGAATTGGAACACAACAGAACATCTTTGCCATCATTCAAGGCGGTACAGACAAGGCATTTCGTACCAAATCTGCTACAGAACTCTGCGCACTGGATTATGACGGTTTTGCCATTGGCGGCTTAAGCGTAGGCGAACTCAATGAAGAGATGTACAACACGGTAGAACATACCGTACAGTACATGCCCCAAGATAAGCCACGTTATTTAATGGGTGTGGGAACGCCTGAAGATTTAGTTGAAAATATTGAACGCGGCATCGACATGTTTGACTGCGTTATGCCAACGCGTAATGCTAGAAACGGCACACTGTTTACCTCATTTGGGCGCATCAACATCAAAGGGGCAAAATTTAAACTTGATGACGCTCCCATTGACAGGGAATGTGAATGTCCTACATGTAAACGTTACACCCGTGCCTATATGCACCATCTGTACCGCTCTAAAGAATTAGCTTACTTTCGTCTTGCTTCCATTCACAATCTCTACTATTATTTACATTTAGTTAGTGAGGCTCGTGAAGCGATTTTAGCAGACCGTTACAGCGATTTTAAAAAGGAATTTTATGCAAAACGAAACCAATAAACTGACTCTAGGAGTCAACATTGACCACATAGCAGTGCTTCGTGAAGCTCGTAAAATTAACGATCCCAATCCGTTAATGGCACTTGCCATCTGTGCTCAAAATGGAGCCAATCAAATTACCATACACCTAAGAGAAGACCGACGACACATACAAGACGATGATGCTAAAAAGATTATCCAAAGTTCATCTCTTCCGGTCAATTTAGAGTGTGCTATTGATGAAAATGTTATTGAAATTATCTGTAATCTCAATCCTCATCGTGCAACCTTAGTCCCTGAAAAACGTGAAGAGGTTACAACAGAAGGCGGACTTGATGTTATTGGTCAAAAATTTGCACTCGACATCACCATCGAAAAATTGCATGAACATAATATTCCTGTCTCACTCTTTATTGACCCTAGCATTGAAGCTGTTGAAGCATCCAAACAGCTTAATGCTCAGATGGTAGAACTTCATACGGGGCACTACGCTAACATTTATGCCATGCTAAACTCTTCACTGCCGTACACACATCACTGTATTGATGAACTTGACTTGCCACGAAGTACATTAGAGCATATGTTGGAGTCTGCCCTTGCAGATATTGAGCGTGCTGCCAAACATGCACATCTTCTCGGGCTTGAAGTGGCTGCCGGACACGGTTTAAACTACCAAAATGTAGATGCGATTGTTGATATTAAAGAAATTACGGAGCTCAACATCGGACAAAGCATTATTGCACGCGCTGTATTCACCGGTTTGGCAGAAGCCGTTTCATCGATGAAGAAACTTTGTGAGCGTTAAAAAAGTAGCCATCAGTGTTGGCGATTTAAACGGTGTCGGTATTGAGATCGCACTCAAAGCCCACGAAACCATTAGAGAGTTTTGTGAGCCAATCTACTGCATTAATCGCACCATGCTAGAACAAGCATCTTCACTTTTACATGTAAATATTCCCCAAGACTTCTCTATTTTACATGTAAACGGTTCTTTTAAAATTGAACCCGGCACCGTCTCAGCTTCTAGCGGTTTGTACTCTTACCTCTCATTTTTAAAAGCAGTTCAAGCAGCAGAAAAAAAACAAGTTGATGCCATTGTTACCCTGCCCATTCATAAAGAAGCATGGATGAAAGCCGGAATTACCTACAAAGGTCATACGGACATGCTGCGCAATTATTTTAAAAAAGATGCCATTATGATGCTAGGTTGTGAGAAGATGTATGTTGCCCTCTTTACAGAGCATATTCCTTTAAAAGCGATACCTGAGGCTATTACATTAAATCGTCTTAAGCAATTTTTTAGAGATTTTATTAACACTGCTAAAGCAGATAAAATTGCAGTATTGGGTCTCAATCCCCACGCTGGAGACAACGGCGTTTTAGGCGATGAAGAGGTGGTTATTACAAAAGCAATTAACGCCATTAATAAAGAGATTGGCAAAGAGACCCTGTACGGGCCAATGGTGCCAGACGTTGCGTTTACACCTCACATACGAAGTCAGTACACCTATTTTATTGCTATGTATCACGATCAAGGTCTTGGCCCTTTAAAAGCACTCTACTTTGATGAGAGCATCAATGTCTCTTTAAACTTACCCATTATCAGAACCTCGGTTGATCATGGAACTGCTTTTGATATTGCTTATACAAACAGAGTAAAACAGCAAAGCTATATCAACGCTATTAGGGCAATTAATTATATTTATAATAAAAAAATGACATAATTCAACAACATTGTTACTATATACTTAGATAAATGTATTGTCGTTTAGAGGAAATAATAATGAGAACAGCAACTAGACCCCAGGCTATTGATAAACAGATTAAACTTAATAAGTACAAATATATCATGAGTCGAACAGATACGCGTGGTTTTATTCAATATGCTAACGATTATTTTACTGAAATTTGTGGTTATAGCACCACTGAACTTATTGGGGCAAACCATAATATTATTCGCCATCCCGACATGCCTAAAGTTGTTTTCAAATTGATGTGGGAACGTCTCAAAAACGGTCAGCATATTCATGCTGTAGTCAAAAATATGGCTAAAAGCGGTGAATATTACTGGGTAACAACCAAGTTTGACATTAAACGGCACCCTTTTGACAACAAGATTATCGGTTATTTAGCCTATCGCCAAGCTGCTTCACCTAAAGCAATTAAAATAATGTCTAAACTGTATAAAAAGCTTCTCTTGATTGAACAAACCAATGGCGTAGAAGCATCAGAAAAATATCTTATGAGCTTTTTAGAAGAGAAGCGTATGACATATGATGAATTTATAGATGCTGTTGTTGTAAACAATACTGTAATGAAAATATTTTTTAAGGCCATGAGCAGTTTTTTTAATAAAAATTAGATAACTGTTAATTGTCTGTTATATAATTGTTTAGTCACGATTAACCTCTTCGTTTTATAATTTTATAATCTAATTATTATAAAGGGGTATAGTATGAAAAAAATAATTTTACTCTCAACCATTTTGGCACTGACACTAAGTGCTGCTTCCATACAATTTCATGAAGTTGATAACATAACAAAACGTGTTATGCCCAATGAAGAAAACACTATTTTATCATACAATAATGCCGTTAAGCACACTATGAATTCTATTGTGTATATTGCTACGAAACAGACTAGAAAAATACGTATGATGAATCAAATCAATCCCCTCTTTGAGCAGTTTTTTGGAGAAGAGTTTTTAAGACGCTTTCAAGAACAAAACAACCTGCAGCGACAAGCTCTAGGTTCAGGTGTTATCATCTCTAAAAATGGTTATATCGTTACAAACAATCATGTTGTTGATAATGCCGATGAAATCATCGTTACTATAAATGGGAGTTCCAGAGAACTTGAAGCTGTGGTAATTGGCAGTGATCCAAAATCAGATATTGCTGTTATTAAGGTTGATGCAGACGATCTTGAGCCTATTAGTATGGGGAGTTCATCCAATCTAAAAGTCGGTGATGTCGTTTTTGCTATTGGAAACCCTTTTGGAGTCGGTCAGAGTGTTACTCAAGGTATTATTTCTGCGCAGCATAAAAACAGTATGGGCATTAATGAATATGAAAACTTCATTCAAACAGATGCTTCTATTAACCCTGGAAATTCAGGGGGTGCTCTTGTAGATAGCCGTGGAGCTCTTATTGGAATCAACACGGCCATTATCACACGAAGCGGCGGCAATAACGGCATTGGTTTTGCAATTGAGGTGGATATGGTTAAAAATATTGCTAAAAAACTGATTGAAAAAGGCTCTATTGAACGAGGATATCTAGGTGTTAACATCGGTGATCTTAGTAGAGAATTGAAAAATCTTTATGACAATAAAAAAGGGGCAATGATTGTAGGGATTGAACCCAATACTCCGGCATCTGAGGCAGGTTTAAAGCGTGGCGACCTGATTATTGAAATTGATGGCAGTAAAGTTGATGGTGCTGCTGCACTAAAAAATAGCATTGGTCTTAAAGAGCCCGGCAATAATATAAAAATTAAATATGAACGCGAAAAAAAGATTTACAGCACGACAGTTAAGCTCAATATTCTTGAAAATTTTACAGATAAATCATCTGAGTTTTTAAGTGGTATGGAGCTGCTTTCTTTAAATGACAATCTCCGATATAAATATCGGATTCCGCAAAATGTCGAAGGCGTTTTGATTGCCAGTGTTAAAAGTGATTCTAAAGCGGCATCTCAAGGACTTCAAGAAGGTGATATCATCGTACAAATCGAAAACTATGAAATAAAAAAGATGGAAGATATTAAAGCAGCTCTTGCAAAATATTCTAAAAAGTACAAAAGAGTTTATGTTAACCGTCGCGGTCAAGTTTTTGTAGCAGCACTAAAATAGTGCTGCTATTTATTATATTGTAAGTTTTTCTCTCATATAATACGGCACTTTACACATAAAGAGAGCTATTACTGTGGAATATCTCACTCTTATTGAACATAAAAATTTTCTCCTAAAAGAGCATAAGCATCGCTTTGTAAAATCTTTTTTATCATTAAGCCAAAACTATACAAAATCTTCATTCAACAGAACATCAAAACTCAAAGTCGCTTCTGCACTTTTTGATCGATTTTTTTCAAAAAAAACCGTTAACATTACTGTAACATTACAACTTTTGTCTCGACATATAAAAACTAATGCCAAAATTGAACATCTGCTTTCAGATCTGTTTTTGACTTTTTTAAGTGAATACAGTCACTCTCTTATTCAAAACTCAAGTAATGATTGGCAGCGAATAAGTCTTATTGTCACAGCAATTGATGCATTTCTTAAGGAGTGTCAAAATATAAAAACAACAAGTGATACCGCTGATATTATGCCTGATGATATGGCAATTACTTTTTTAGAGAAGATGCGAAGAAAATCTCAAAAAATCAGAGTACTTAATACCTACCGTGGTATTCCCGTTGAATTTTCTGCCAAGATTATTCATACATCCGCTAGCAAGGTCCTTATTAAAGCGCATGTCCTTCAAGATATTGCCGCTGCATATCAAAATGGTATTTACATTTTATTAGAAAAAGAGTTCGGTCACGATCTTTTTGCTAAAGCAACACCACGTGTCCTTAGAGGGCATGACCTGCTTGAACTTTCTCATTTTGATCAACTTGGCTCAGGCATTCATAAACGTCAAACCGTGCGTGTCTATCCAGAAGTTAAAACGACTGTTTTGATCAACAATTATTCAGTAACACTCTTTGATATCTCTTTAGGCGGTGTCTCTATTGTCTCACCACGTGATTTTAAACTGGAACTCTACGAGGTTGTAACCGTTAAAATTCCAGATATACTATTTGATAGTGTACTTTATATTGATGCTGAACTTATCCATGTTTCTAAGTTTGAAAAAGGGTATAAATATCATTTCAAACTTGATTTAACTCCATCTCAAGAGTCTGATATTGGCAAGTATATTTTTAATCGTCAAAAGGAGATTATTGCTGAACTAAAAGAGAAGCTCATTTAAGAGAGCCGATCTCTATAATCTTCATAACCAAATTCTTTAATTACATGTAATTGATGATCTTTACTCCAAATAGCAAGCGAAGGTAGCTTAATTCCATTAAATGTTGTATTTTTAACAAAGGTGTAATGAATCTGATCTTCAAAAATGATTTTATCACCAATGCTTAGTGGTGCATCGAATGAATAATCACCCATAATATCGCCCGCTAAACAAGTATTGCCACCGAGTCTGTAAGTGTGTGCTTTTTCACCTGCAAGACCTGATCCACGAACATCTGCTCGATACGGCATCGCTAAGGTATCAGGCATATGAGCTTCAGCAGAAGTATCTAAAATGGCAATTTTCATGCCGTTATCGACAATATCTAAAACAGTTGAGACAAGAAACCCTGTTTGCCAACCAACCGCCTCACCAGGTTCTAAATAGACTTCAATATTGTTATGGCGTGCTTTAAAATCGGTAATGACTTCAATAAGGCGCTCAATATCATACCCCGTTTTGGTAATATGGTGCCCTCCTCCAAAATTAATATATTTCATTGTATCAATATAGAGTCCAAACTTTGTTTCAAATGCTTCAAGAACACCCTCTAGGGCATCAACATTCTGCTCACACAGTGCATGAAAGTTAAGACCATCCAAGTGCTGTAGAAGTGACGCATCAAAATTATTAATAGTCGTACCCAAACGGCTATAAGTTCCGCACGGATTGTAAAGATCAACGGGAGAAGATGAAAATTCCGGATTTACCCGTAAAGAGATTGAAACATTGGGATTAATATTTTTTACATGTAAAGCATATTTTTTGAGTTGTAGGGGTGAGTTAAATATAATATGGTCTGAGATTAATGCAATTTCATCAATTTCATCGTTTTTAAAAGCCGGTGAATAGGTGTGAACTTCTCCACCCATCTTCTCATGTGCCAGTTTTGCTTCATGTAATCCACTGGCCGTACATCCATAAAGATATTTTTTTATTAAAGCAAAGGTAGAATGCATCGCAAAGCCTTTAAGTGCTAAAATAATCTTAGCACCGCTACGCTGCTCAACATCATTTAAAATTTTCAGATTGCGCTCTAGCATCTCTTCTTCGCAAACATAGCATGGTGTTTTAATCATATTGATTTCATGACTGTTCACAATGCTACCTATTAACTTTTATTGTGGGTTTGCTCAACAAAATCTGCAATCTCATGTTCAACTTTTTCATTAATTTCAATCTCATCAATACGACCCGCATCAGGATTCTTGAAACATGCCTCATCAAACTGTTTCTCGCTTTTGGCAACAATGACTGAGACGGTAGCATCACCGGAAACATTGACGGCGGTTCGGATCATATCAAGAAGGCGATCGACTCCCAGAATCAGACCAATACCCTCAAGAGGAAGTCCCACTTGAGTAAATACCATTGAGAGCATAATAAGTCCAACGCCCGGTACGCCGGCAGTTCCAATAGAAGCGAGTACTGACATAAGAATTACAGTTAAATAACCGCTAAGACCCAGATCAACACCGTAAGCATTGGCAATAAAGACAGTAGCAACCCCCTGCATAATTGCCGTTCCATCCATGTTGATGGTCGCGCCAAAAGGCACGGTAAACGATGCCACCGAGTTATTGACACCGAGCCGATCCGTTACGGTTTTAAGCGTCACCGGAATGGTCGCGTTAGAACTTGATGTACTAAACGCAAAGATTTGAACGTTACGCAGCTTTTTCATTAGCATTACCGGACTAAGCTTGGTAAAGAGTTTAAACAGCGTACTTAATGTAACAAAAAGGTGGAGTAGCAGTGCTAAAACAAGCACAGCAACATACGAGGCAAGTTGGACTAAAAGATCAAATCCTAAATCAGATATTGCTTTGGCAATAAGTGCAAAAACTGCGTAAGGTGCAACACTCATTACGATGTTTACCATCTTCATCATCACTTCATTTATCAGTTCAATCAGCTCAATCAAGGGTTTAGCCTTCTTTCCAACCATAAGAATTGAGATACCCGCTAAAATTGAAAAGAAGATAATCTGAAGCATCTTACCCGTAGCCATAGCATCAATAATATTTGATGGAATAATATCAATCAAGACTTGAGAGAGCGGCGGTGCATCTGCAGCACTAAATGAAGTAGCAGATACTAGATTAGCACTTTCGCCCACTCCAAAAGACGATGCCACACCAATAGCAACGGCAATAGCGATGGCAGTCGTAAGCAGATACAAAGCAAAAGATTTCATGCCGACGCGCCCGAGTGTTGAGATGTCGCCAATGCCCAGCACGCCACTAAGCAGTGAAAAAACAACTAAAGGAACTACCAGCATCTTTAGTGCTGTAATAAACATGGTACCGACAATATAAAAGAGCCCGTGAACAACGTATGCTCCTACGACACTGTCATCACCATTTAATCCGGTACTGTTAATTACTAAACCAACAATAATACCCAGTAGCATTGCTAGAAGTACTTTGGTTGTTAATGTCATTTTTTGCCCTATTTTCATCTAAAAACCCTTTTAAAAGTCTGTTATTATAGTATAATCATCCAATATATAATACGGGAAATGCAATGAATAATCCTTATGATCTTCAAGAATTGACACTACCGGCACTTCTTGAGCGAAGTTTTGCACTCTATTATGAGCAAGAGTGTATCTGTAGCGTCGATGGCAAAACAATTACTTATGCGCACTTTTATGAAAAAGTTCATGATATTATCAATCAATTAAAATCACTTGGTATTAATCATGGTGATCATATTGCAATTTTGAGTGAGAACATGCCCAACTGGGTTGTTGCCTATTTTGCCATTACATCGATGGGAGCTATTGCGGTACCCATTCTCCCTGACTTTCATGCGTCTGAAGTCCACCATATTTTAAAAGATGCACCGGTTAAGGGAATCTTTGTATCTGAAAAACATCTCGATACTGTTCTTGAACAAAAAGAAAATGACCTCGTATTTGCAATTAATACCAATACACTCACTATGATTGATGAGCTTACTAAAACGGGCAAAATTGCTGAAAAACTTGAGCAGTTTAAAAAAAGTGCGAATGAACTTCGTGAGAAACTGCTTGCAACCAATAAAGTATCTGATGAAGAGAACTCAGAATTTCGACCCGCAGAAGATGATTTAGCTGTTCTTATCTATACATCAGGGACAACGGGGCACTCTAAAGGAGTGATGCTTACCCACAAAAATCTTGTTACTAACGCAATGTCAGTGCATATTACTGTTACTGTTACATCCAAAGATCGCTTTTTGTCAATTCTGCCATTGGCACATACTTTCGAGTGCACTACAGGTATGCTTGTTCCCATTTTACATGGTAGCTCTATTTACTATCTTAACAAAACACCGACTCCGACCATTCTTTTAAAAGCAATGAGTGTAGTCAAACCAACATTTATGCTATGTGTTCCTTTAGTTATTGAAAAAATATGCAAAACAAAAGTTTTTCCAAAATTTCACGCTAATATTGTTATTGATACACTTTACAAGATTCCATTCTTTAGAAAGCTCATCAATAAAACAGCCGGAAAAAAACTGCTTGAATCATTTGGTGGCGAGCTTGTTTTTTTTGGTATTGGAGGTGCCCCGCTCTCTCCTTATGTTGAAAAATTTCTAATAGAAGCAAAGTTTCCCTACTCAATAGGGTATGGATTAACTGAAACGGCTCCAATGTTAGCCGGAACTCCCATAGGAAAAACAAAACTCAAATCTACCGGTCCTGCTCTTGCTGGTATTGAACTTAAACTTCGTAATTTCGACCCACAGACGAAACAGGGAGAAATTATTGCACGAGGACCAAACATTATGCAAGGTTACTACAAAGACCCTGAACGTACAGCTGAGGTTTTAGATGATGAAGGCTGGTTCGCAACCGGAGATTTAGGCCATTTTGATGATGATGGCTACCTCTTTATTAGCGGTCGAAGTAAAAATGTCATTATTGGTGCCAGTGGCGAAAATATCTACCCGGAACAGATTGAAGCAACTATTAATGAGAATGAGTATGTTGCCGATTCTCTTGTGTATGATCAAGATGGCAAACTTATCGCTCGTATTCACCTTGATTATGAACGAATTGATCAAAAATTTTCAGCTAATGAACATGCTGATTCAGAACTGCATGATGATATTGAAGCCTATCTTGAAGAGATGCGTGTTGAAACCAACAAAAAACTCTCCTCATTTACAAGAGTCTCAAAATATATTGAACAGAGCGAACCCTTTGTTAAAACACCGACTAAAAAAATTAAAAGGTATCTTTACATAGCATGATGAAAAAATTACTTATATCACTCCTATTTATTCTTATTAGTGCCGTTTTATATGCCTATTCATCTAAGAGTACCAATTTACATGTAAAATCAGAGGTATCAACAAAAAATCTTTTAGCTATTAGTTGGCAAAATGCCTTTTGTGAGACACATCAGGAAAAGCGCGAATGTCGCAATGTCAAACCAACTGATTTTTCAGCCTCGCACTTCACTCTGCACGGGCTATGGCCACAACCGCGAAACAACACTTACTGCAAGAAGACACAAAAAGTTTGGCTTGATAAATCACTCTATCAAGAGCTTTTACATGTAATGCCGGCAGCTAAGAGTGGACTGCATCAACATGAATGGAAAAAACACGGTACCTGCTATAACAGTACCCCGGAGCACTATTTTAAAGACTCAATAACACTGCTAGATCAGGTCAACAACTCTACTGTTCGCAACTTTTTTGTCAAACATATTGGAAAAATGGTTACGGTTAAACAGGTTCGACTCGCGTTTGACAAAGCTTTTGGACAAGGAAGTGGACGAAAAATAAAGATGAAGTGTCACAAAGGTCTAATTACTGAACTTCAAATCAATCTGCAGGGTAACATTTCAGAGTTAAACGAATTAAGTCGCCTTTTAAAGAGTGCACCCATCGCTCATAATGGATGTCAAAAAGGTCTGATTGATCGTGTGGGGTTTAAGTTCTGAGTAAAATTATATATAGTTGGTAAGCCTACAGCTCACTGTGCTGTATCGGCATTGCTTTAAGAAGTGATGTGATTTTCACAATATTTTCTTCTGTTAACTCATGGTACGATTTTGCCATTTTAAAAATATGTACAACTTCTGTCACGGTAATACCGAAGGGATCTTTCTTAGAAATATTAAGAACACCCTCTGCATTGGCTTTAACATATTCAAGTTTTTTACGGCTGTATTGAAAGTAATACGCCAGTGTCAGCTCACCGGTATGCTCTTTGTCAATCGAGACCATAATCTTCTCCGGAATCTCTTTGTCAATTTCAGGATAGAGCTTTTTAAATTCATCGGCTTGCATGTAACCAATATAAATTTTTGTAAAAAGATCAATATAGCGTGTCACATCGGGTCGTTTTAAAAACTGCATGTTAAGTATGTATTTGTTGTGATTTCTCAAACCGGTAAATATCCAGCCTAATACATTGTAATAACGAAATGGGTGGGGCTCTAATTTTCGAGTTCCAACAATATTTTTCCCATGAATTTTTTGAAATGGCTGTCTGCTGCGATTATTTTCAATAACAATTTTTTGATAATACTTTTGGGCAGAAAAGGGTTTAGTCAGCCAAACGGTGCAATATGATGGCAACTGTCTAACACCCGTTGCCGCTTCATCTACAATAATAAGTGATTTAATTTTATACTCCGGAAAAAGCACGTTGAGAAGCGCTTTTTTCTTACGCAATCTTTTTTTAAGGTTTGACACTGATTTTACCAAGGTCATCTCTACAAAATAGAGCTCATCTCCTGCACAAAAAAGCGCATCAAACTCACCAATCTCTTTACTCTTTGTTCGATAAACAATTTGACCTTTTGAACTAATAGAGAGTGTATTAGAGAGTGCTTTAGTACGTTGCTTATGAGGTCCTTTAATAATAAACTCTGTAATATCTTGATGCTTTAACGCATGACGAAGCAGTATTTCATACATGACATTTTCAAAAACTTCACCTTCAAAAGAGCGATAAGCACTTAAATAACGTGGGTCTTCTTTGTCTATATTTTCTTTTGCCAGTCGTTCCAAATGCTTCGTTGCGTAATCATAATAAAGTACATTATCTGCAATTTCACTCTCATCAAGTGCTACAATTTCCGGCGTCATTTTTAAAAAATTATTGTTTGACTCTTGTCTGTTCATAAATTATTCAATATCTTCTGTTTTTTCGATTATAGCTAAAGTTCTAAAACAAATAACTATTTTTTACGATTTTTACCACTTTTATTTGTTCCATCATAAACTATAGGTACCGGACCATCACGTTTTGTTCGTTTTTTACTTTTTGCAGGACCTTTACGCTGTTTTTTTCCAAAAGCACCTCGCGTACTTTTTTCTTTAGGAATTTGCTTGACTTCAGAACTGCCCATGCTCTTCTCATGGACTTGACGTTCATAGCCTTTTACATGTAATTGGGGAATTCTAAACTTAATGAGACGCTCAATCGCTTTTAAATAGTAGTCTTCTCGTGAACTCACTAACGATATCGCTTCACCCGCTCGTCCTGCTCGTCCCGTTCTGCCAATTCGATGCACATAGTCTTCATTCACACTTGGCATCTCATAGTTGACAACATAGTTCAAATCGTCAATATCAAGCCCACGAGCCGCAATATCGGTTCCAACAAGTACTCTCACCTTTCCCTCACGAAACGCATCAAGAGTACGCTTTCGCGCTCCGGCTTTATGCTCACCGTGAATGGCTAAAGCAGTGAGCCCTGTCTCATTTAGATACGCTGCAAGGTCATCAGCACTCTTTTTTGTTTTCGCAAAAACAAGAACTTTATGCCAGTTTTTTGCACCAATTAAAAATGAGAGTAACTCACTTTTTTTATCATCATCAACTAAACAGACGGAGTGTGACACTGCTTTTGGAATCTCACCGGCTCTATTAATTTCAAAGGTAAGCGGTTTACGAAGAACCTTCTGGGAGAGCATTTTTACTTTACCCATCAACGTGGCGCTAAAAAGCAAGGTTTGACGCTCTTGGGGCAACAAATCTACAATTTGGTACACATCATTATGAAAACCCATATCAAACATACTGTCAGCTTCATCAATCACAAAATGTTCAATAACACTGAGGTTGATTTTTTTGAGCTTAATAATGTCAAGCAGTCGACCCGGTGTTGCGACGACAATATCAGTACCCGCATCAAGACGTTTGATTTGTGGATCGATTTTGGCACCGCCATAGACTAAATTATGATTTACATGTAAATTTGCAGCATACTCTTCAATACTTTTACCTACTTGAAGTGTTAATTCACGTGTTGGGGTCAATATGAGAACCCGTGGATGACAAAAGCCCTCTTTGGGAGGTGTTTTAATAAGCAGTTGTAGTATCGGTAAAAGATAGCTCGCTGTTTTACCACTTCCTGTTTGCGCTGTTGCAAAAAGGTCACGCCCTCGCAATAATGCTGGAATTACTTCCTTTTGTACTTCTGTTGGCACTTCATAGCCACTTTTTTTAACTGCTCCAAGAAGCTCTTTATTTAATCCTAGTGTATGAAATGACATTGGCTACCTTATAATTCCAGAACATTCCAAGGCAATCCTTGAAGGTTCATCTCTTCCATAAATGGGTCCGGATTAAACTGTTCCATATTGTAAACACCTTCAGCATACCACTTTTTCTCTATCATAAGTTTCGCACCAATCATCGCCGGAACTCCTGTTGTGTAAGAAACTCCTTGTGATTTTACTTCTGCATAACACGCCTCGTGATCACTCACTTGATAGATGTAAATCTTACGCTTTTTACCATTTTTAAGACCCTCAGCAACAATACCGATATTAGTCTTGCCTTTAGTACGTGCCCCCAACGATGCCGGATCCGGAAGCAGGGTTGCTAAAAACTCAATAGGAATAATTTTTTGCCCATGATGCTCAACCGGTTCAATCCCAAGCATTCCGACATTCTCTAATGCTTTCATGTGCACGAGATAGCTCTCACTAAACGTCATAAAAAAACGCATACGCTTTAGCCCTCTAATGTGTCGCACTAACGACTCCATCTCTTCATGGTAAAGCAAGTAACTCTCTTTAACACCAACCTCAGGATAGTCCCACGGCATATGAATTTCCATCGGTTCCGTTTCAACCCACTCGCCATTTTCCCAGTAACGCCCTTTAGCACTCACTTCACGCAAGTTAATCTCAGGATTAAAATTGGTCGCAAAAGGGTAACCGTGATCACCCGCATTACAGTCTAAAATATCTATGGTATGAATCTCATCAAAATAGTGTTTTTGAGCATAGGCACAAAAAACATTGGTCGCACCCGGGTCAAATCCGCTTCCAAGTAAGGCCATAACATTAGCATCTTGAAAATCACCATCTTTTGACCACTGCTCTTTGTACTCAAATTTTGCCTCATCAGGATGCTCATAGTTTGCTGTGTCTAAATAATCTATTTTTGTCTGTACGCATGCGTCCATGAGTGTTAAATCTTGATAGGGGAGTGCCACATTAATAAGAATATTTGCACCGACTTTTTTGATGAGTTCTACTACATCATCAGTATTATCTGCATCAACTTGTGCCACTTCTATGGCACTATCAGGCAATTCATTTTGAATAATTTCACACTTTTTTAATGTGCGTGATGCTAAAACAATCTTTTTAAAAGTCTGAGTATTTTGTACACATTTGTGCGCAACCACACGCCCTACTCCACCGGCACCAATAATTAATACTGTAGCCATTATTTCTCCTGAGAATTTTGTCGTTTAATTTACATGTAATTATAAGGAGTTTTTACTCAAAATTTACTGTGAGAGTACTCTTTTATCCTCACTTTAGCTAAAACACATTATAATCTTTCATATCAAACCACAAGGAAAAAAAATGGCACAAATCGTTAAAGTAATCGAAATACTGGCTCAGTCGGAAAAAAGTTGGGAAGATGCAGCAAATATAGCTGTAAAAAAAGCGAGTAAATCAATTGACAATATTAAGTCAATCAATATTCAAAACATGAATGCAAAAGTTGAAAACAACAAAATTGTAAAATACCGTATTAACGCAAAAATCTCTTTTGTTATAGGTGAGAAAAAGTAATTTTCTCATATTCCCATATTGGGAATATTGTCTCTCCTGCATCTTATTATCTTAACTATTGTAGTTATTTTTTCTGTGATTAAAATAAAGTTATAGTAAGATAAGATAATTTAAAATCAAGAGGATGAATATTATGCCTACTGTCACACTTACAGACAATCAAAACGGTAAGAGTTATGAATTTGAAATTCTACACCCAAGCGTGGGTCCTGATGTTATTGATATACGATCACTTTATAAACAGACTGGCATGTTTACCTATGATCCGGGGTTCACTTCAACAGCGAGTTGCAGCTCTAACATTACCTACATTGACGGTGAAAAAGGGGAGCTTCGTTATCGTGGGTATAATATTAGTGATCTTGCCAATAAAAAAAGTTATCTTGATACCTGCTACCTGCTTTTAACGGGTGATTTGCCCACAGCAAAACAGCTATCTGAGTTTGACAATGAACTACGTAAACGTTCTTTTGCTCATGAGGGGATTAAAGAACTCTTTAAATCCTTTCCTGATAAAGCACATCCAATGGCGATGATGTCTTCTGCGGTGTCGGCACTCTCAACATTTTATTTTGAGCATTTAGATATTAAAGATCAAGAAGAGATGCAAGTGATGGCACGTCGTATTATTGCTAAAATCCCTACTCTTGCCGCATTTACCCATCGTAGGATGTTTGGAATTCCTTTTATTTATCCTGATATTGAACGCTCCTTTACAGAGAATTTTTTGTATATGATACGTGCTTATCCCGGTACAAAGTTAGAGATTCCAGAAGTTGAAATCCGTGCACTAGATACCATCTTTACACTCCATGCCGATCATGAACAAAATGCCTCAACATCGACCGTTCGTGCTGTTGCCTCAACGGGAGCTCACCCCTACGCTGCTCTGGCTGCCGGTATTAATGCTCTTTGGGGTCGTGCGCATGGTGGTGCCAATGAATCGGTTATTGCCCAACTGGAGATGATTGGTTCAGTAGATAATGTTGATGCATTTATAGAGCGTGCCAAAGACCCTGATGATTCGTTTAGGCTAATGGGATTTGGTCACCGAGTTTATAAAAACTTTGATCCACGTGCACGTATTCTCTCAGCACTACTTGATCAGCTTAAAGATGAACTTGGTGTTGACAATAAATTGCTTGAAATTGCACACAAAATTGAAAAGACAGCACTTGAAGATGAATACTTTGTATCACGAAAACTCTATCCCAACATCGATTTTTATTCAGGTCTGATTTTAACGGCACTCAACATTCCAAAAAGTATGTTTACCATTATTTTTGTTGTTGGTAGAACGGTAGGGTGGATTACACAGTGGATGGAACTTCAGCAAGACAGTGAGATGAAAATTGCCCGTCCAAGACAGCGCTATATAGGGCCAATCTCGCGAGAGATATAAATTGTGGTTTTAATTAGAGAGATAGAAGTATCTATCTCTCTAAAAGAGATACTACTTTATCTCCAGAGCTTCAAGTGTTTCATAAGTGATGCCACCCGTAGCTAAAGAATTTTTCCTTTGATATTTTTCAAGCATTGAATAAGTTGCTTGACCAAGTTTTCCATCAACTTTTCCAACGTTGAAACCTCGTTTATTCAATGCCCCTTGAATTTTAGACACAACGTCTCTATTCATATTTGTTTGACATAAAATACGTTGCCAGCTCGTCGTTGCCGATGTAACTTTTTCACGTTTTGTGACGGTTTTATATTCTGCCGGAGTAGGTATTTTAAACTCTTTTGACTCAGACACAAGTTTTTTGACTTTCATCATCTTATATTCAGCCGGAATAACAATCTCTTGAACACTAGCAGGTGTTTCAAGTTCAGTTTTAGTAAGTACTTTAGTTTTAGCCGGTATCTCTTTAAAACAGATTTGATGACCTGTATATTTTAAACCCTTATCAACTCTTAAACCAACTTCGTTCCACGTAAACGCTGGTGCCGACTCCAGAACAGTTTTTGTTACGGTTTTACTTACAGCAGGTATTTTGATTTTTTTAACTTGTGCATCAGCAATAAGCTTTTTAACTTTAATAGTTTTATATGTTGCCGGAATTTCAACTATTTTTGTTGTAGCAGCTGATTTTAATACACTTTTTTTAATTGTCTTATACTTTGCCGGTATTGTAACAAGACACATAATTTCACCCGTTGCACCGGTAAGCTTTTGTGCAGGATTAGAACCTTTTTTCCAAACTGATTTTTCAGCTTCTATAAGAATTCTTTCTTCTGTTTCTTCATATGCAGCAGGTACTTCAATTGTTTTTTTAGATGCAGGTTTTATTTCAACTTTTTTTTCTACCCATTCATATTTAGCAGGTATAATCTCGACTTTTTCTGTCTCTTTTTTAATAATTTTATTTTCAACAACAGTTTTATACGTTGCTAAAGTCACGTACTCTTTATAACAAGTATTAGGAGTTGTTCCATTGATATCAACGCCTTTGCTTTTGGCTACGGCAAGTAAATCAGGACTAACAGGAATAGCCTTTTTCTTTAAACTAGACATCCATACTTTGCTGCCAGGTTTTACCTCCACAACTTCTGTCACTTTTTTGTATTTTGCGGCAATAGGTTTTAGTTTTTTTCGCTCCGGTACGACCATTACTTTTTCGCTAACCCATTTATATTCTGCCGGAACAATAGAAATTTTTTCTGAAGCTTCCCTAATCAAAACTTTTTCTATCTTGTCGGTATAGGTAGCAGGAATAACTACTTTAGCGTAACATTCACCAGGTTTAGCATTTCCTGGAATAAGTGATGCGCCTTCTTCTGCTGATGCACATGTAACTACTGCAAGTGCAGAAATAACAACGAGTGATAATTTTGTAATCATAAAACTTTCCTTGAAATATTTAAACTTTAGAAATATCATAAATTGATATAGCCATACTGCCATTATATCCACTAGTAACAAAGTTATATCTTATTACACCAATAAATTGAAATATTATAGTATTTTAGTCAGTTCTAAACGGTTTTATTATGCAAGCGTAGTACTCCACCCCTCATAAAGTCCATGCTCTTCCATGGCAAGGTTGAGCAGATCTTGAGTTATCATATCTATTACTTTATATGTCACATTGTGTGATTGTATTAAAATAATGGTGTGTCGAAGTTCATTGTCATCATCTACAAATTTATCTTTACATGTAAATCCCAAGGCAGCCGCTTTCTCTACGGCACGTTGTGCATTACTATTAGTTGCAAAGAAAAGATAATGTTCCACCTCTCTAGGCAGTTCACCATTGTCCTCGGCTTCTTGGAGTAATGATATCGTCTGTGTGTTTTGAATCTGTAGCAGTTGCATAACATCAGGATAGAGTTCATCAAAATAAAATTTATATTTTGTATCTTTGTATGAGCCGATTTCGTAACTATAGTTATACTCTGAGGCAACAATTGATGCAGCAATGTTTTCAAATTTCTTAGCACTGTAGGCATAAAAATAGATTTCAAACCATCCCTCAACAATACGATATCCGGCAAAGGTCGCTTCGATTTTTGTTTTTAGTTCCATGGTGAGTTTTTCAAGAAGCTGTAGTAACAGTTCATGTTCTTCAGCACTGCAACTGCTGTTATTGAGCTTTACAAAAAGCCATAAGACATTCTCGGCAAACGCCTCATGAGATTCTTTTTCAAACTCTAAATTAACGCCGACTTCAACATCTAATCCATCATCGCCAATATCACTGTAACATGTTATCATTTTATGCTAATCACCATTTTTCAACCCTCTTTCCCTAGTCACCGCAACAACAATATTGGAGTTATTGAGCTTTATTTCTTTGGTATGAGTATATCATACTAGTAGCAAACATGCTATAATTGTACCTATATATGAATGATATTTACATACTGACATTAATCTACATTTTTCTAGAGCTATTTGAGACTCAATGGCAAAAAGCAGATACCATGATGGGAATGCTCCTTAATATGTATGAGAAATACCGTGACAATATACTGCTATTTTTAGTCTTGCATCCAACATTTTATTTGACGATCTATTTAGCAATGACAACAAATTACAGTACTGAGATTCTCTTCGTACTTTTTATTAAAACATTTGACATTGCGACTAAGATTATTTTGATCAATAAGGTATTTGAAAAAAAAGAGATCTCAATGGAGCTTTCACAGATGCTGAGCGCACCACTACATAAACTGATGCCCTATATTGGTCTAATTGTTTATGTCCCTCTAATTTTTATGGGGCTGATTTAGGACTTTTTAATGGTAGTGTTAATCTTTTCGTAAATATCTAACACTTCAGATTTTTTCTCGAAGAAGCTATTTTTATTGGCAATTAAGTATGTTGATGACTCCATGATTGTCTCAACGACTTCTAAGCCGTTTTGCTTCATTGTGGTACCGGTCTCAACAATATCGACAATCATGTCAGCAAGCCCTACAAGAGGTGCAAGCTCAATTGAACCGTAGAGCTTAATGACATCAGCAGCAACAGCACGTTCAGCAAAGTAGCGCTTGGTGATGTTTACCATCTTGGTTGCTACTTTAATTTCAGGTTTACTCAAATCAAGCTTTTCGCCTTTACGCATACCAATTGCCACCTTGCAGCGACCGCGACAGAGGTCTAGCAGACGAATAACATCTAACCCCTGCTCTTCTAAAGTGTCTAAACCTACTACACCAATGTCAGCTGCTTGATGATAAACATACGTCGCAACATCCTGGTTACGCACAAGCAAAAATTTAAAGTTAGGCGTTTGAAGAATCAGCTTACGGTCATCAAAAACAAATGTATCACCAAAAATTACCTCAAAAATCTCTAAGGTCTCTTCAGCAATTCGTCCTTTAGGCAGAGCTACAGTTAACATAAATTCATCCTTGATATCATTGTCTTCATTCCTTTAAAAATCAGCATCTCATCTAAATGAGCATCTTTAAAAAGTGCTTGCAGTGAGGAAGCATTACCACCCGTTAGATAGATAGGTTTATTGTGACGTGTTACTTCACCGTAAAGCAGTCTTAAAAATCCATAACTGATAGCATCTTTAGAATTTTTTGGCATTTTATCTAAATCAAGCTCAAAATTAAATGAGTAATCAAGCCGTGAAGAGATATTTGCATAACACTCTTGCATCTTTTCAATACCAGGATAAATAAATCCACCCAAGTGCTGAGCATCTTGCATGACATCAACAGTAATGGCACTGCCGGCATCAATGATGATGCCATCATCAATTGCTTCACATGCCATAATGCGGTCTATGCCCATGGTCTCGTAGTATTTGTCTAAATCAACATACTCTTTAAGATCCATCCAATTAGAGGCTTTTTCTAAATTTACATGTAAATTAGAATTGACGTTTATGTAATAAACCTGATTTTTACATGTAAAAATATTAAAAGTCTCTACATCCTCTTTGTAATTCTTAGAACCATCAAAAAAGTGCAGTGAGGTATTTCCAATATCACACAGCAGCATCGGTAATCACGCAAAAATGTTTCTCTTGTAAGGCTTTAAGTGCTTTAGAGCAGATTGGAGCACTAAGCATAATAACTTTTTTACTAAATTTATACTCAACATACAGTGACAACTTATTGATGATTGCTTCAAATTTTGCTACATCTTTTAGAAGAACACGACTCTTTTGAGCAACCGTTAAAATAGCAACCTTCTCATTTGAAGCATCAATGCCGTAATGAATCTTGATTTTATTACGTATTCCAAGCTCTTTGGGCAAAATCTCTTCCATCTGACGGTAGTGTTGTTTCATTTTGCAAAGTTCCTTCGTAATAATTTTCATAAAGACTCCTGTGAGAGCGGATGGCACTCTTGAACCGTCTGCATTAGATGTGATTGTTGCAGATGGGTATATATCTGCGTTGTTAAAAGTGACGCATGACCTAAAAGCTCTTGCACTACTCTTAAATCTGCTCCACCGGTAATGAGTGCTGTCGCATACGAATGACGCAGTACATGAGGCGAGACATTAAGATATTTTTGTGTAATTTTATATGCCGATATTCGACTAAGTGTTTTACCTCTGTAATTTAACCACAGTGACGTTTTCTCAAACGGAACCACATCAAGATAGTTTTTAATGGCTTTAAGTGCATCATTGGCAACGGGTACCATACGTTCCTTATCACCCTTTCCATGACGAACACGAAGCCATGAACCTTCGAAGTCACGTTGCTCAACATTAAGACATTCACTAATACGCATACCAGTGGCATAAAGAAATAAAATGAGTGCATAGTCTCTAAAATCTGTCCATTTTTTTAACTCAATACGATTCAAAGCACTGCTAACATCATCAAAAGTAAGATATTTTGGCAAAGAAGAGGGAAGCTTAGAGAGTTTGAATTTTGAGAATCCATCAATAAAATGCTGTTTATGACAAAAAGTAAAAAAAGCGTTGATGGTAGAGAGTTTACGATTAATAGTTCGTCGATTCTCAATTTTTGAGAGCTCTTTTAAAACAGCGGCACTATTGAGTGAAATTAACGGCTGTGACGCCGCTATTTCAATGGATTTCAAGTCACTCTCATACGCATTAATAGAGTTTTTTGAGAGTGCTTTGACTACCGTGATGTACTCAATAAAAGCTTCAAGCTCATTTGACATTAACAGTTATTTTAATTTTAAAAACATGTCATTAACAAAAAATGTCTTATCTGCCGAATAGACAAATCCATCTTCAATGTCAACATCATAAACTTTAAAAGCTAAGAGTTCTTTGTCTAAAGAGATCATATAACCTTCTTTCTCTAAGGCATAAACTCTCTCATCAGTAACAATCAAGCCTAGAAAGTGAGCAAAATTAAACTTCTTAACTGCAATTTTCTGAAGCGATGGCGTTAATGAAATAATCTCGCCCTGTTTTGTACAGATATAGATGACATCATCTTTAAAGACCATATCTCGTACTTCATACGACTCTCTAACCTCTTTAGATCCTAAAGAGAAGATCTTATACGGCGTTGCAGCAATTAACGTATTACCCGCAACATTGAAATGTACAATGTTATTAAAATGTGCTTCTGAGCTTACAATCATTGAACGAATGACTTTTTTTGCTTCAGTATTAACAATAACAATTTTTCCGTCTAATGTTAAAAAGAGGACTAAATCATTTAAAAAATAGGGGTTTTGTATTCTTGAATCAACCGCAATCGGAGCATTTCCCTGCTCTTTAAAGAGAAGCTCTTGTGATGCAATAGAGTAAACTGCCATCTCATTGTTTGCAAAAAGAACAGCTAAAATATCATCTTTAACCGATGCCGCCGCAACCGTTTTTTTTAAATTAAAGTTAACTTTTTTGTCTTTGCTTTGAATTGATTCAAGGGTGACATTACCTTCACTTGTACTTGAAATTACCCAACCATCGCTACTCGACAAAAAACGGTATGAAGGAGCTAAAACAATCTGTAAAAGAGCATTTTTAGTTACGATATCGCCATTATCTAAAACAGCCCCATCAGCGGTAACATCAACAATTTTGCCATCTAATGAACCGCTTGCATCCCAGCTGCCTACAGTGTCATCCGGAATATAGTACTCTTTGGAGCCACAGCCACTTAAAAGAGTGATTATAGCTACAACAGCAATAAAAGAGTAATATCTTTTACTCACCTATTTTACTCCGTAATGCATTAATGACTTAGCAACCTTAAACAGTGGTGAATCTTGAGAGACTAATGAGAGTTTTTGATGCGCACGCTGTGTTTGATCATTTTTCATAAGTATTAATGCACTCTGCACAATTGCTAAGTCTTTATAAATAGCATTTTGTGATGTTGCATAACTTGAAATCTTCGATTCATTTGAGCTAAGAACAGCTAACTCATATTTTGCTAAATCACTGATGAGAGCATCGGTTGATGATGCTAATGCTTCTAATGCTTTAACATCACTTGATGCAATAGCATTAGAAAATTTCCAAGCCAAAAGCAACTCAGGATTCAACGATTCAAGTTCTTTTTCCGCTGAAGCATCAGCGCCATTAAGAAGTGTTGCGTACGCTCTGTTTGAATCAACTGCATCAGACTCATTTTGTGCTTCATTTATTGCATTGATAACAACTACTGCAATAATAGCAATGACACCACCAATAATCGCGGTTTTATATTTTTTCCAAACACGTTCCGCTTTCACTGCGCTTTCAAAAAACTTCTCTTCTGAATTGAGTTCTTCTCTAACCATATCAATATTTTCTTTAAGACTCAAAAAAGCTCCTGCCTACATTATTTGGGTAGCATAATATCCAATTTAGAATTAATATTATGTAAACATCATCTAAACTATAAGTTTTTTTTGTTACAATTGATTTCAAAATTACATGTATTTAATTGAGGTGCTTATGAAAATTGACGATGAACTACTAAATCGACTTGAAAAACTCTCCTATTTGGAAATTGCCGAGGAAAAACGACCTGAAATTATTTCGCAACTGAGTGAGATTGTCTCATTTGTTGAGAATCTTTCTGAGCTTGATACTCAAAATGTCAGTGATACCTTTGCAATGACTTCTAACGCCACGTATTTAAGAGAGGATACTCCAAGTTGTAACACTCAAATCAACGATGACATCATCAATAATGCACCTAAAAGCGGTGACCATTTCTTTATTGTTCCAAAAATTATTGAGTAATTGATGGTTCAACTGTATGGAATCAAAAATTGCGATAGTGTTAAAAAAGCACTGAAGTTTTTAAAAGAGAACAATATTGCTTATGAACTGCATGACTTCAAGAGTAAGGTGGTCGGTTGTGAGACCATTAACTCATGGCTTAAGCATGTTGAACTTTCAAAACTTTTTAACGCCCGAGGCATGACCTATCGTACTTTAAAACTCAAAGATCTCAACTTAAGTGACCACGAAAAAATATCATGGCTTTGCAAAGAAAATATGCTCATTAAACGTCCTGTCATCCAATATAACGATAAAGTCATCGTCGGATTTAACCTTAAAATATATGAAGGAGAATTTTTATAATGAATCAAGAGTTAGATATACAAAAACTTTTAAAAAGTGTTGTTGCCTATAAAGCATCAGACCTGCACCTTGTCAGTCGTTCTGAACCTCAAATTAGAATTGATGGAAAGCTCGTTGCCCTCAACCTTCCTGTACTCGACGGAAAAATGATTGAGGAGATGTCTTATTCACTGTTGAATGAAAAACAGAAAAAAGAGTTTGAAGAAAAAAATGAAATTGACTTTGCAATCTTTTTACCTAATATTGGGCGTTTTCGTGCCAACTACTACCGAACTATGGGTGATATTGCGTGTGCCTTTCGTATTATTCCTATTGATATTCCTTCTCTTGATGATTTGGGTGCTAAGCCTATTTTTAAAGAGCTCGTTAAGCGCGAAAAAGGTCTTATTCTTATTACCGGACCAACCGGTAGTGGTAAATCAACTACCCTCGCAGCCATGATTAATGAGATTAATCTCTATGAAGCAAAACATATCATTACTGTAGAAGATCCGGTGGAATTTATTCACCAAAATAAAAAGTGTCTTTTCTCTCATAGAAATGTCGGTACCGATACACAAAGTTTTGCCGGTGCTTTGAAATATGCCATGCGTGAAGACCCTGATATTATCCTTATTGGGGAGATGCGTGATAAAGAGACTATTGAAGCCGCACTCACAGCAGCAGAAACGGGTCACCTCGTTTTTGGAACACTGCATACCAGCTCCGCTCCGCAAACAATTAACCGTATTATTGACGTTTTTAGTGGTGATGAACAACCTCAAATTCGAGCACAGCTCTCAACATCACTTATTTCAGTAATTGCGCAAGCACTGCTTCCAAAAATTGGCGGTGGACGAATTGCGGCACAAGAAGTTATGATTACCAATCCGGCAATTGCCAACCTGATTCGTGAAGATAAAGTACACCAAATCTACTCACAAATGCAATTAAATCAAAAAGGTACGGGAATGGTAACGCAAACTCAAGAACTTGTCTCATATCTACGTAACAAGATCATTTCAAAACAAGATGCTATGCAGTATTCAAATAAACCTGATGAACTGGCTCACGCTATTAATGCTTTATAAATAGTAGTTTTGAAAGAGAAGAGGAGTCTTGTAGTGCGGTTTATCTGCACGCGAGCCCCCTGCTCAAGAGAGCTTAGTGCTAACGTAGTTAAATGCTCTTTGCTCGTTTAACGTTTAATTAAAATGTTTTATCGTGCTTCTTTTAAAGTATCGGCAATCAAAAATGCCAACTCTAGTGATTGGTCTGCGTTGAGTCGCGGGTCACAATGTGTATGATATCTACTTTTTAAATCTTCTTCACTAATCTGGAATCTTCCACCGGTGCATTCGGTAACATCTTTACCTGTCATCTCTAAGTGAACACCACCGGCAACAGTACCTTCTGCTTTATGCACTTGGAAGAACTGTTTCATCTCTGCTAAAATCGCATCAACCGGGCGTGACTTAAAACCATTGGATGTTTTATAAACATTACCATGCATTGGGTCACAACTCCAGACAACATTAAGTCCTTCATTTTTAGCGGCACGAATTAGCTTAGGCATACCATCAGCTACTTTATCTGCTCCCATACGAACAATAATATTGAGTCGTCCTGCTTCATTATTAGGGTTAAGGACATTACATAAACGTACTAAGTCTTCAGGATCCATAGAAGGCCCTGCTTTAATACCGATTGGGTTATTAATGCCACGCATAAACTCAACATGGGCGCCATCAAGCTGACGTGTACGATCACCAATCCATAGCATATGAGCTGAAACATCATACCAATCACCCGTCAATGAGTCTTGACGTGTAAATGCTTCTTCATACGGCAATAAAAGTGCTTCATGTGAAGTATAAAAATCGGTTTCACGCAATGTGCGGTATGTTCGTGATGTTACACCACATGCTTCCATAAAACGGAGCGAATCTTGAATACGAGCTGATAAATCTCCATATTTTTCACCCATACTGCCTTGAGATGCAAAGTCTAAGTTCCATTTATGAACCTCATGCAAATCGGCTAAACCACCTGATGCAAATGCACGAACCAAGTTCAATGTTGCAGCCGATTGATTGTAAGCTTGAATCATACGCTTAGGGTCTGGAACACGAGCATCTTCAGTAAAATCTACGCCATTAATAATATCGCCACGATAGCTTGGCAGTGTTACATCATCAATTGTCTCTGTATCTGCTG
Source organism: uncultured Sulfurimonas sp. (assembly GCA_964481625.1). Lineage (GTDB taxonomy): Bacteria > Campylobacterota > Campylobacteria > Campylobacterales > Sulfurimonadaceae > QNZR01. The sequence continues at coordinate 927 of CAYZUN010000006.1, read as the reverse complement.
AACGAGGTTTTGCAAACTGCCCGCCTATACGACCAACTTTAACAACAGGAACGCCGCCGGCAAATGTCATTACAATTGCCATCTGCAACAACACTTTAAAGGTATCACGGATATTGTCAGCATTAAACTCTGAAAAGCTCTCAGCACAATCCCCGCCTTGGAGTAAAAATGCACGCCCGGCAACAACTTCAGCTAGCTGTTTTTTTAAATTTCTTGCTTCACCGGCAAAAACAAGTGGCGGATAATTTTTCAACTCGCCCTCAACCTGCTTTAACAGTTCTCTATCAGGATAAGTCGGTTGTTGTAGTATTGGCTTCTCTCGCCAGCTTGATGGGTTCCAGTTACTCATAATGTTTACCTTAATTCACACAGTTAAAATTTTAGGTAGAATATTATCTAAAAAAACATAAGAAACTACTAATAGTCTAGTAGGTATTACAATAATTTAAACTATTTAATAGGGCGTATCAAGTTTATTTATGCTTTTGACTTGTATAATGCATAAAAATAAATAAAACAATGAGGATATCTGAATGGAAAAAGATGAAGCTAAAGAAATCATCTCCACCGTTTATCATGAAGTTTTAAACCAAATTGATTCAAGCGAGAACTTAGATGCAGATTTTCTTATGGAGTTTGTCCACAATGCTGCCAGAAAAATTTTACTACAAGAAGAGACTAAAAAGGGTATTAGCAATTTTAAAAACCCTCAACTGCTCATGGATAGTGAATATCAAGAAATTGCAAGAATAAGTATTGACTCCTATTCAAAATATAATGAAAACATTCATGTTCTTTCTAAAAATCAAGATGAAATCATTAATAGTATTGAAAAAGACGAATACAATGTGCTTGAAAGATTCAAAACAATTCAATCACATCTAAGCAGTGAGGTTAGCAAAGCAAATGAAACAATCATGGATCTTA
>CAYZUN010000005.1:12275-47210 GCA_964481625.1 uncultured Sulfurimonas sp. | reverse complement strand
CTCACACAAAGGCTTTAATATGTTTGATCCCCATAAAATAAATAATTTGCTCCCTATTACAAAACATTTCAAACAAGATCAACATTTTTTTGTCATGATGGCAAAAAAAGACAAAATTGATTTCGTTTATAACACCTCTGCTTTAGAGGGAGATGCTATGACATACCCTGAAGTTCAAACACTTCTTCAAGGCATTACCGTTGGAGGGCATAAACTTAATGATGAACAACAGGTTTTAAATCAAAACCGTAGTGTTAATCTCTTACTTGAAATGGTTAAAAGCTGCCAATGATTAATATTGATCACCTGACCCCATATAAATATTTTCAGATATCTCTGCTTGGGTCTCCTTTGGAGTCACTCACCTATCACTATCATATGAATTTACATGTAGGTACAGTAGTTAATCTCACCTTAGGTTCACGTCAACTTAGCGGTGTTGTACTTTCACAAACTGATAAACCTGACTTTAAAACTGTGCTCATTAAAGAGACAACCCGGCAATTTTACTCAAAAGCTCAAATTCAATTCGCCTCATTTATAGCATCGTATTATTTCTGCTCATTAGGGGAGGCGTTAGCACTATTTACTCCGCAACATGAAGTACAAACTGTTAGTATCGAATTGGAATCTACATGTAGATGTAAAATTGAACTTAGCACGTCACAACAAGATGCGTTAGCATTTTTAAAGCAGCACAGCACATCGCTGCTTTTTGGTGATACGGGTTCGGGTAAAACTGAAATTTACATGTATTATTTTGCCAATGTCATTCAGCAGGGGAAAAAAGCAATCTTTTTGATGCCTGAAATTGCTCTGACTCCGCAAATATATAACCGTTTAGAAGAACATTTCCCTTCTCGTGTCATTCATTGGCATTCTAAACTGACTAAGAAACAGCGTGAAAAGAATTTAGAAAAACTTCACTCCGGTGATTTTGACATTATTGCCGGAGCACGTTCTGCCCTATTTCTAAGTATTGAAAACTTAGGAGTAATTGTCATTGATGAAGAGCATGATGACAGCTATAAATCAAGTTCGCGTCCTCGTTACAATGCCCGTGACTTAGCCGTTTATATGGGTAATAAATTACATGTAAATGTCGTACTTGGAAGTGCGACACCGAGTCTGAGTTCTTACGTTAAGTTTCCACATTTTCGGCTTAAAGGCACCCACTTTAAAAGCTCAAGAACATTTATTTTTGAAGCACATGCCGAAGCGATAACACCACTGATTGAAGAATCACTCCACAAAAATTTTAAAAATAACAAACAGGCTATTCTTTTTCTGCCGACACGTGCCAATTTTAAATATCTCATCTGCGAATCGTGCGGTTTTACCTATGAATGTCCTTACTGTTCTGTGGGTATGAGCCTGCATAAAAATAGCCGTTATGTTAAGTGTCACTACTGTAATTTTACCGAGACCATTCCACAAATCTGCCCAAAGTGCCGAAGCAAATCACTTGTCCATTCTCGCTTAGGTACTGCCGAAGCGGCTGCGCTATTAAATGAAAAACTTCCTAAAATAAAAACAGCACAATTTGACCGTGATGCCATCACCACACAGAAAAAACTCACTACCCTGCTGAGTGACTTTAACAGCGGAGAAATCGACCTTTTAATTGGAACACAGATGCTCTCAAAAGGACATGACTACCATAACATCTCACTAGCCGTCATCTTGGGGCTTGACAACATTTTAAACCTGAGTGATTACCGAGCCCATGAAAAAGCTCTTTCATTAATGTTGCAAATCAGTGGACGCAGTGGACGAAAAAGTGATTCAGAGGTTTTAGTACAGAGTTTTCATGAAGCGTTTTTTAAAAAATATATTGACAACTACGAACAGTTTTTAGATGATGAAAAACTCTTTAGAGAGAACCTCTACCCACCCTACAAAAAATTGGCACGTTTAATGTTTGCTCATAAAAAAGTTGAAAAAGCTCAAGCAGCGATGCAGGAAGTTTTAGACTCTATTCATACCTTCAATACGGTAGAAATTGTCGGTTTTGGCCCCTCACCTATTGAGAAAATCGCTTTAAAGTTTCGATTTCAAATTCTGCTTCGAAGTGACAAAGCCACCGATCTGATTCGCGTCATTAAGGCATCTAAAAACAACCTTTGCGAAGTCGATATGGATCCTATCGAATTTACATAAACTACTTTTAATTACTAAAGAGATAAAATCCCCCTATGATTGAACGCATAAAGACAAAACAGATCAGTGTCGGCGGTGTCCTCATCGGTGGTGACGCACCCATTTCAGTACAGTCAATGACCTATTCCAAAACACACGATGTTAAAGCAACCGTTGAGCAGATAAAACGTCTGCATTTGGGGGGGTGTGACATTGTTCGTGTTGCCGTACCGGATATGGAAGATGCTCTTGCACTTAAAGCCATTAAAGAGCAGATCTCTTTGCCGCTGGTTGCCGACATTCACTTTAACTACCGTCTTGCTTTAGAAGCGGCAAAAGTGGTGGATTGTATTCGTATTAATCCGGGTAACATCGGTGAGAAGAGCCGTGTTAAAGACATTGTCAAAGCGTGCGAGGAGCGTAATATTCCTATTCGCATCGGTGTCAATGCCGGAAGTTTGGAAAAAGAGTTTGACAACCGTTACGGTCAAAGTGCAGAGGGCATGGTTGCCTCGGCAGAGTACAATATTAAATTTCTTGAAGATCTCGGTTTTACGGACATTAAAGTCTCACTCAAAGCGAGCGATGTCCAGCGTACGGTTGATGCCTACCGCATGTTACGTCCCAAAAATGATTACCCGTTTCACTTAGGAGTTACCGAAGCAGGCACTATATTTCATGCTACCATTAAAAGTGCCATTGGACTGGGAGCGTTGCTGCTTGATGGTATCGGCGATACGATGCGCGTCTCCATTACCGGTGAACTCGAAGAAGAAATTAACGTGGCGCGCGCCATTTTAAAAGACAGCGGTGCATCTAAAGAAGGACTTAACATCATCTCATGTCCGACATGCGGACGTATTGAAGCCGACTTAGTCACTGCTGTTGCAGAGATTGAAGAACGCACCAAGCACATCACCGTTCCCCTAAATGTCTCCGTGATGGGATGCGCTGTTAATGCCATTGGAGAGGCTGCTCATGCCGATGTTGCTATTGCTTACGGCAAAGGAAGCGGTCTCATCATGGTCAAAGGTGATGTTGTTGCTAAACTTAGTGAAAAAGAGCTTGTTGATCGTTTTGTTAGCGAAGTAGAAAAAATGGCACAGGAGCAACAGTAATGGAAGAGTCTCTCTATAACATCGCATTTGAGCGCTCTATTTTAAGCTCCATTATTTTTGAACCATCACAATTTGATGACATTGAAACAGCTCTCAATATTGATGATTTTTACTTAGCAGCACATCAGAGTATTTTTACCGTCATGCAAGACCTCTCAGCCAATGACAAACCCATTGATGAGGAGTTTCTTAAAAAAGAGCTCCTAAAGCGCAAACAGTTTGATGAGAATGCCCTGCTTGACATCCTCACTGCCAATCCAATTTCTAATACTTCAGCCTATATTGAAGAGATTAAAGATAAAGCACTCAAACGCCACCTTTTAACACTGACCACAGAGATTAAACGCGTCACCGTTGAAGAGGAATTACCGGGTAATGAAGTCATTGATATCGTAGAACGAAAACTCTATGAAATTACCCAAGACTCTCAAACTTCCGACTTTCAAGACGCGCCTTTTGTTACCAATAAAACCATGGCGTATATTGAAGAGATGAAAGCCAGAGGCAACTCCATTTTAGTCGGAGTCGATACCGGATTTGCAGAGCTAAACAAGATGACAACCGGTTTTGGTAAAGGGGACTTGATTATTTTAGCCGCGCGTCCGGCAATGGGAAAAACCTCGCTTGCACTTAACATGGTTCAAAACCTCATTGACAAAAATAAGGGTGTCGCTTTTTTCTCTCTTGAGATGCCCGCAGAGCAGCTGATGCTTAGACTTCTGAGTATTAAGACCTCAATCTTCCTGACAAAACTGCGTTTAGGTGATATGAGCGAAGAGGAGTACAAACGTCTTAATGATGCTACAACGGCTATGCGTAACAGCAAACTCTTTATTGATGACAGCTCAACCGTAAACATCAATCAGCTACGCTCAAAACTGCGAAAGCTAAAATCACAGCATCCCGATATTGAACTTGCCGTTATTGATTACTTACAGCTTTTAAGTGCAGTAGGAACCAAAGACCGTCATCAAGAGGTGAGTGAGATCTCCCGTGGTCTAAAGATGCTTGCGCGTGAACTTGAAATTCCTATTATGGCTCTTTCACAGCTAAACCGTGGTCTTGAAGCACGAAATGACAAACGTCCGATGCTTAGTGATATTCGTGAATCAGGTTCCATTGAGCAAGATGCCGACATTATTCTTTTTGTCTACCGCGATGATGTCTACCTCTACAAAGAGGAGAAAGAGCGTGAAAAAGAGGCGATTAAAGATGGCAAAGAGTTTATTAGCCAATATGTTGAAAAAGATGAAGAAGATGCCGAGATCATCATCGGAAAACAGCGTAATGGTCCAACAGGTCATGTAAAATTGACCTTTCAGAAAAAATATACCCGTTTTGTCGATACACCTACTTACAATAAGACTGAAATTATTTATGAAAATATTGATATGAACGATGCCAATATGGACTTAGAACCCAACGTCTCCATGCCGATTATATGACGCTAGAGCGTCCGTTACTATTTCAAAGCGGTCGTGACATTCTCATTTTTCTTGCAGCTGCCTTGCTGCTCTTTTCTCTTTCACTGCTTCAAAAGTATGAGAATTATCGACTGCTAACACAATTTGATGATGCTATTATTCATGCTCATGTCATCAAGCAATATATTAAACATAATAAATCTAAGAGTTATTATGTCTTAAAGCTTCGTACTGAGCATAGTACTTTTTACACTTCAGCATCAAAAAATATTAGAGACCTAAAAGGCAGAGACATTGACCTGAAAATTTGGCCATCAAAACTCACCTTTTACGGCTTTGTCAAAGGAACCTATCTACGCTCGCACATTACCAAAGTCTATCCTGATTTAGATGCAAAAACTGTTGTAGCTAATAGCATAACACAGCAGCATGAAACACCCCTTATGGCAGAGCTTTTTGGTGCACTCTTTACCGCTGCATCCATGAGCAAAGAGCTTCAAAAGAGTCTCTCGGCACTTGGTATTAGCCACCTCCTTGCCATTAGCGGATTTCACTTAGGAATTATTTCAGCCCTGCTCTATTTTCTACTGAGAACACCCTATAGACTACTGCAAGAGTCTTACTTTCCCTATCGCAGTGCCTCACGTGACATCTTTGTCATTGTCTTGGTTGTACTGAGCCTCTATCTCTATTTTTTAGGTTCTATCCCCTCACTGCTTCGTGCTTTTACCATGCTGTTAATCGGTTTTGTTCTTTATGATCGCGGCATTAAAGTCATCTCCATGCAGACGCTCTTTTTAACAGCAGTGCTGCTCATTGCCTTGATGCCATCATTACTTTTTTCAATGGGATTTTGGCTCTCCATTTCCGGTGTATTTTATATTTTTCTCTATCTTATTCATTTCCAGCATAACAATAACATTTACAATTTTTTAGGCTTAAGTATCTGGGTATACATAATGATGCTGCCCATCTCCCTCTACTTCTTTGGCACCTTTAGCATCTATCATCCGCTCTCTATTATTGCAAGCATCCTGTTTTGGCTCTTTTATGTTATCTCTGCTGTTTTACATGTAATTTTAGAAGGAGGAATAGTTGATAGTTTTTTAAATGCCTACTTGAATTTGAGCAGAGCATCGCAGAGCGTCACACTTCCGCTTTATGCGCTAATAATGCAACTGACACTGTCACTCATAGCTATTAAAAATAAAAAAAGTGCGTGGACTCTTTTAGCGTTTTGCCTGTTTATATTTATGGGCGCGATCCAACATGTAGCATAGTTTCAAGCCGTAAATGAAAATAATCCATGAGAGATATATCCATAAAAAGAAGAAAATTAAAATAGAGAATGAACCGTAAATGGTGGCATAAGCATTATTATAAAAGACATAGTAGACGAATCCGCCTTTTGCAATGCTCAGTACTAAAGAGGTGACAAAGGAGCTTATTGCTGCTGATTTAGTATTTACCTGAGTATTTGCCGATATCTTATAAAGCAAGAAAAAGAGTGCCCATATGATGAGATACGGCAAAATTGCCATTAGATTGATCCATGCTGAGACTTCATACTCACCCATCAGTGTTGAAAGTTTCGTTGAGAGATAAAATGATAAAATCAGTGCTATTGGTGTTAGCGTCAACATGGTCCAATACGTTGTAATACTCTGCCAAAATGTTCTATTCTTCGTATGAAAAATCTTATTAACAATATATTCATAGTTTTGAAAAAAGAGCAGTGATGCGACAATAATCATACTAAAACCAATCACTCCGAGTTTAACTGAATTCTTTAAAAAGGTATCAATATGTCCGGTGACCGCTTCAGAATTTACCGGCATTAAATTACTAAAAATAAACCCTTTAATGGTCTCATAATGGTCTGAAAAGCTGGGCATATTCGTCATAATGGTAAGCACAATAAGCAGCAACGGAATGATGGTAAAAATCGTATAAAAACTGAGGCTTGATGCGTAAAATGTCAGCTCTTTGTCAAAGAACCTCAGCGCAAAAAAACGGACATATCGATAAAGCCTATGAGGTTGCATCTCAGAGCAATCCCATTTTAGAAGGATTTAATATATTGTTTGGATCAAAAGCATGTTTAATATCTTGAAAAAGCTGCATCTCTTCATCGGTAAATGCCATCTTCATATAGGGTGCTTTTGCCAGACCGATACCGTGTTCGCCACTGAGTGTTCCGCCTAAATCAATTGTTGCTTGAAACACCTCTTCAATCGCTTTGTATGCAATTTTTACCTGCTCAGGATCACTGCCGTCAACCATAACATTGGTATGGACATTACCATCACCCGTATGACCAAAACATGGTATGTTAATCTTATATTTATCGGCAATAGCATTGAATTTTTCTAAAAGTTCCGGCAATGCAGCGCGTGGCACAGTGACATCTTCATTAAGTTTTTTGCTTCCATAAACGGAGATGGCTTGTGAAGCATTACGACGAGCAAACCATATGTCGGCTGACTCTTTATCATCTTTTGCAATCTTAAATTCATTACAGCCATTCTCTTTAAAGACCTCTTCAATCTTAGAGAGTTGAAAATTTAAATCTTCTTGTAAATTACCATCTACATCAATGACCAAAATAGCACCTGCATCTACGGGCAACCCTTTATTAAACGTCTGTTCAACTGCACGGATGGTTAAATTGTCTAAAAACTCCATTGAAACAGGCGTAATTCCACTTGCCATCGTTTTATAGACGGCTTCCATCGCACTGTTGACGGAGTCAAAAATACCCATAGCCGTTTTAGTCATTTTAGGCTTTGGAATAAGACGCAGTGTGACTTCAGTCGTCACGGCAAGCGTGCCCTCCGAAGCAATTAAAATACCGGTTATGTTATAACCGGCAACATCTTTTATGGTACGTTTTCCCGCTTTAATAATATCGCCGTTTGGACGTACCGCACGAATCGCCATGACATAATCTTTGGTAATACCGTATTTTGCAGCGCGCATTCCACCCGCATTTTCACTGACATTTCCGCCAATTGTTGAGTACTCCTGACTTGCCGGATCGGGTGGATAAAACAGTCCTACCTCTTCAACCGCACGCTGCAGATCCATGTTAATAACACCGGGCTGTACAATGGCAACCATATTTTGCATATCAATCTCTAAAATCTTATTCATATGTTTTTCAAATGCGAGTACAATACCGCCGCTGCTTGGCAGTGCCCCACCGGTAAAACCACTTCCTGCACCGCGTGGAACAATGGGAACACGATGGATATTACAATATTTTAAAATATCACTGACGTCTTGTTCATGACGCGGAAACAGTACTGCATCAGGCTCAAAACGTTCACGCGTTGCATCATAAGAGTAGGCTAAAAGATGTGCCTTGTCACTGTAGACATTTTCTTTGCCAAGCAAGGAGATAAAATAGTTATTATGAGTCTCTTTCATCTATTGAGCTTCCTTTAATGTTGAAATATTGAATTCATTAAAAAGACGGTTGGTTTTATTATGCTTTGCAATCAGATTCATATAGTACGGATCATATTTTTTTAAAACACCGCTTCCTTCTCCCCACCATGCTTCGCGAATACTATCAATGCGTGAATAAAACGGCAGTTTAACCGTTTTATCATCATTGACAAGAGTTGCAATTTGCAAAACATTTAAACTCTTACAATCAAGTGTAAAAAGTGTATCTTTAGCATAAATATAGAGCAAACCGATGGTTGAAACATTACAAAAATCCTGTATATCTTTGGCTTGGGGTGTTGGATGACCGCGGTAAGACAATGTGGTAGCAAACGTATCGGCATGAACCCACTCAATAGAGCGTGCGCGTGAGGTAATGTCATTATAAATCTCACGATTGGGAGCAATAAGCAGTGCCCGGTTATAAGCAAATGCAAGTTGCACTTCATCACCATCTTTGGGCTTCCACTTTCCATTAGGAAGAGCATTTTGTTTTAGACCGTCATAAGGTAAAAACTGAATCTTTGCTTTAGACGTTGTTGCATTAAAATCAACCACCATCGCATTAGCGATGATGGCACTATGGTCATCATTGAACTTTCGTACTAAAAATCCACTGACTCCTTCTTGAATCGTATTGATATTAATAAAGCCGTAATTCGCTTTCACATTAAAAACAGGTGCTTTAATCATGGACCCAAAAAGAGAAATAGTTACCAATAACAATAAAAAAATTAGACGCAAACTTCACCTCAGCAAAAAAATAATAATTATTATACCCTGATAAACTTTTGTATAAGTGAATTTTTGCTACCCTTTCAAAAATTAAACTAAAAGATGCTCATGGGTCGTTTCTTACTGCTAATTATCTTTCCATTGCTACTTAATGCTGCCTATGTCAAATACTTTAAGTGGCCTAAAGATGAAAGTTTTTTAGTCTTTTTAGAGAATCAGCTACTGCCCCAATCCATCTACTATGAGATGGATAGCGAAGATCAAAAACTCGCAGAAGAGATTCGTGCGGGTTTTTCATGCCAGATGCTGCTTGATGATAACGATACTATCGAGCAGATTCTTGTACCCATTAGTGAAGAACTTCAATTACATGTAAAACGTGACGAGAACGGAAACTACCGTGTTGAGCCGACTCCAATTGTTTACACTGTCAAAAATGAAGCCTTTGCTCTTGAAATTGAGAATAATCCTTCTGTCGATATTAAAAACGCTACGGGTTCTTATCGGGTAGCAAGCACTTTTAGTAATGCTTTTAAAAAATCACTTGACTTTACTGCACTGCAAAAAGGGGATCAGCTGGTCATGGTTTATGATCAGAAATACCGTTTTGGAAAGCCTTTTTCAATGCCGACACTCCAAGTAGCCATGATAGAAATCCGTAATAAATTCTACTACATGTATTTAGGGCCTGATGAGAACTACTACAATGAAAAAGGTTCACAGGTTGACAGCTTTTTATTGGGTCAACCCGTTCCCGGTGCTCGTATTAGTTCTAAATTTACCAAACGTCGTTTTCATCCCATTTTAAAACGTTGGCGTGCCCATTTAGGAATTGATTATGCTGCGCGCAGCGGTACTCCTATTCGCTCTGCCGGTAATGGAAAGATTATCTCTGCGGGATACTCACGCGGTTATGGCAATGTTACTAAAATTCGTCATAGTGGTGGATATGTAACACTTTATGCTCATCAAAAATCATTTCGACGGGGATTTAAACGCGGCAAAAAAGTTAAAAAAGGTCAGGTTATCGGTTATGTCGGATCTACGGGTATGTCAACGGGACCACACCTGCACTTTGGTCTGTACAAACATGGTCGTGCTATTAACCCTGCCGGTGTCATTAAAGTAACTACCAAGAAACTACGTGGGAAAAAACGTAAAGAGTTTTTACGTATCAAAGAGGAGATGAATGCTCTCGTTGGAATGCATCTTGAAAATGGCACCAAACCAGAGCCTTTTAATGACTTCGACAACTATTACTACATAGACGACCCTCGAAGCCATCAGCCCATAACCCTTTCTAAGGCAAAAGATACCAATGAAACACTATAATGAACTCAAACATGCCTTTGATCTCTTTTTAGCAGACTCGTCACAATCCTCACTTCACGAATCTGAAATTGCTTACCTTCTTAAAAAAATTCGTAAGCAAGATGAAGAGGAGTTTTACTGCTATCTCAAAAAGATTCCTAATGAAATCTTGGGTGATGTACTTTTAGAGCTTCCCGAAAAAATCAAAGATGAAGCAATTGCATTTCTTCCTTCTGATGAACTTGCCGATGCAGTTGAAAATCTAGACTCTGATGATGCTACCGATCTTATTAATGATATTGATGATGTTGATGAAGACAAAAGTGAAGAGGTCTATGCCCAGCTTGATGCAGAAGATCAAGAAGATATTGACAAACTACGAGGTTATGCCGAAGATCAAGCCGGCGCATGGATGCAGACTGAGCTTTTTGAAGCAACTCTTGATGAGACGATTCAGGTCTCGATTAATAGGCTAAAATCGCTAAAAGAGAGTGATGAGCTAACTAATATTCATCAAGTTTTCATTATTAATGAGCACCGACGTCTCGTTGCTGCCATCTCTCTTGAAGACCTGATTTTATTTGATTTTTCCAGAACCTACAGAGATGTCATTGCTAACAGAGAGTTTCGTTACGTTGAAGCTACCGAAGATATTGAAGATGTAGCCAGTATCTTTGAGCAGTTTGACCTCTCCGTTTTACCCGTTCTTGACTACCAAGGCAAACTCGTTGGTCGTATTACTTCTGATGATATCTACGATGTCATTGAAGAACGTGCTACCGATCAAATCTATAACCTCGCAGGGGTTAATGATGATGTTGAGCAGGAAGAAAGCCTTTTTGGTGTCTTTAAAAATCGGGCAACATGGTTGAGCATTAACCTTGCTACTGCCATTTTAGCCTCCATTGTCATTGCTATGTTTGATGAAACATTAGCAGCTTTTATTCCTTTAGCTATTTTAATGCCCATTGTTGCATCTATGGGTGGCAATGCCGGCACGCAGACACTAACCGTTTTAGTACGTCAGATGGCACTGGGTGATATTGACCTGGAACACTCCAAAGAGGTACTAAAAAAAGAGGTGCTTATTGCCCTGTTAAACGGATTACTTTTCGCCATTATTATGGGCATAATTGCTTACCTATGGTTTGATATGGCTAAGCTAGGTATTGTGATTGCGCTTGCAATGATTTTTAATCTCTTTATTGCCGGTTTTTTTGGAGCTGCCATCCCGCTCATATTAAAACGTCTTAACATTGATCCGGCTATCGGTTCAACGGTCATCTTAACTACTGCTACTGATATATTTGGATTTTTAAGTTTTCTAGGACTTGCTTCGATTATACTCATGTAAAAAGGGAGATGCCTTTTTACATGTAAATTTAAAAGCGATAGGTTGCATTAGCATACATATAGCGACCTGGCTCGTTAATTAACATCACCTCTTTAGTCGTCCCATCAGTAATTAAAATAAGATCGCTGTAGGTATTCGTTACTGCATAAGTACGATCAAAAATATTGTCAACACCGACTGCTAAAGAAAACCCATGACCAAAACTATGGTCAACTTTCATATTGACTACCATATAAGAATCTAATGCCTGTTCACCATTTTCTGCATCAAAATCATCCCATGATGAGGCACCAAAGGTCTCTAGTTTTACACTAGAATCATCTGCGTACTCATAAGTAACACTAAGATTGGCTTTTAATGGCGGAATCTCAGCTAAATTTGTACCCGTTTGACCCGTTAGCGGATTATCTTTTTTACCGCGTTGATACGCAACACCAAAGTCTACATAAAGTTCATCTGTTGCATACACCGACCCGGAGATATCAAATCCGTAAATCGTCGCATCCACATTCTCGTATTTGTTCATCGTCTTACTTGAATTATAGTAGATATAATCATCTAATAGTGAGTAAAAAACTTTAGTACGGAAAGTAAAGTACTCATAACTATTTTCCATTCCTAAATCAATCTCGCGGTTAATTGTCTGATCGAGTGTTGGCGTACCAACGAGTCCACCCATCGATGATTTAAAATAGAGCTCTTTGGGATCAGGTACACGTGATGATTGACCAATACCACCAAAAAAGTTTAAACTTGAACTTACATTATACGTAGCAAATATATTAGCACTGAGTGCGCGGTAGTCATTATCTTGTTCATCTCCGGTTGTGCTGAGAGAAGTGTCATCGTAACGCATACCTGCGGTAAGTGTTACCGCTTCATACCGTTTTTCAAGCTCTGCAAAAACGGCAATATTATCGGTATCGACATCTTGAATATTTGGTTTACCGTGAGGACCCATTTTGGTTTCACTTTGATACTCACCATCCCAGTTTCGTTGGCTTGCGTCAATTCCGGCTTTAAGTTCAATACTATTAGTGATGTCAAAACTGTTTTTAACTCTTACACCTCCAATAGTACTCTCTAAATAACTCGTCATGGCACCCGTCACTGATGTTGGAGCAACGGCTACCTTTCTGTACTTTGTTGACATTGGATGTTCCACATAAGAGTAGTAACCTAGCAGACTTAACTCTTTTGAATAATCCCCTAAGTTTGCTATTGTATATTCAGCATTAAAAATATCAGAATCATCATAAATAGCATCCATCTTACTGCTTGGATAAAGCACATCATCACTGCGGTTAGCGGTATAACTCAACTTTAACTCTTGATCATCGGTAATGTCAACATACATTTTTGCCATTAGTGACTTTTTATCATACGCTTCCATATCACGATATTTATCTTGAAACGCAGTCCCGGCTAATGATGGATGTGTTTTAATATAGTTATCTATCTGTTGGGCAAAATTGTTTCCATCGCCATCTTCATATTGATCGCCGTCTTCCATAGACGCACTCAATAGTAGACGTACGCGTTCTGTGCCGCCACTAATCGTTGCTGCTACTTTTTTGTAGTTCCAACTTCCCATATTAAAGCTTACTTCACCACTCACTTCTTGCGTTGGTTTTCTAGTCGTAATATAAGCACCACCACTGAGTGTTCCAAAGTTCTCAACATCATACGGACCCTCAATAATTTTAATAGAACTAACATTGTTAGTCATCACATGAGATGTTGGAGGATCCATTCTATTGGGACACGCTCCGCATATTTTACCACCGTCAATGATGACATTGATATTATCTTTTTTCTGACCGCGTAAAATAATATCATTAGCGATACCGCTACGACGTACTAATGAAATATTTGGAACTTGTTTTGCCAAGGCATCTGCTAAATCTGCAGATTTTATCTCTTCACCACTAACATCTTCTAATACCGTTGCTTCAACATCAATTGTATCCATTGTAATATCCGAAGCGTGCAACATCGCTGCACAGACCATCGAAAGATAGAGTACTTTTTTCATATACTTTCCTTATGATAATAATTACTCAGACTATAGCAATGATAGTGTTACATTTATGTTAAATGATAATTAAAAGAGAAAATAATAACGCAATGTGTATAATTACACTATGAATAAAAATGAAAAAATAAAACGCATCACATTAATAACCATTTTCGCATTAGTATCTGCCTACTTCCTATATAGCGGCTTTACACTTCTTTTTCATGCGCCATAGCATTTTTTTGATAACTCTTAAGCAGACAGCTATTGAGTTCGTTTTGTGACAATCCAATATGCGCAATAATGGCTGTTGTACTATGACTGTCATTTTGCTCTATTGCACTTAATAGTTGTAGTAACTCTCCGAGTTCTCCACTCCTGTCAACTAATGCATCAGCTATGCTTTTATCTAAATCTACTTCTTTGATGATCTCTTCAAAAGCACTTTGAAAGATTACTTCAGACATCGATAGCAGACCGATCATATATGCCATATGTATATGATCTTCACTCATTCCAATCTTCCTTGCTAAAATACTCATCAAAATAGCACGGTGACAGGCATGATGTTGAAGCTCTTGTACAAATTTTTCCTGTGTGTCATCTTTATCGCTGGCATACACCATCAACTCTAACCAATTTTGAAGTTTTTCCCGACCAATAACAATCAATGCTTGCTCAATCGATGCAATATTTTTTTGTGCAAATCCTTTATGCATATGAATATATTTCAATAAATTAAGTGTCAAATAGGGTGATGTGTTAAATATATTTATAATACGTTCAAGTTTGGCATCAGACTCTAATAGATAGATAATCAGCATCAGCAGTGAACTCGGCGGCTCCGTCTTATCTTTTCCAAACAGTTCCGGTTTTGAGAAGAAATAGCCCTGAAACATATTAACTCCCATCTGCTTTGAGTGTTCAAACTCTTTATCACTCTCAATTTTCTCTGCAATAAGGGTAATATTGGCATCATTTAAAATACTAAGACGCTCTTTAAACTCTACGATATCACAACTGTAAAGCTTTACATACGTCATACGATGCATCAACTCTTTAAAAATATGTATATTGATTTTATCATGATCATAATGGTTCAGAGCAAATATATAACCTTGAGTTTTCAAAAAATCAATCCGTTGCAACAGTTCATCATCAATAGTAGTTGTCTCTAAAATCTCTAAAATAAAATGTGACGGTGCAATGGAGTTGATAATCTTACTCATTAATATTGTTTTATCAACCTTAATATATGCATATTTACCATCAACTAAAGCATTCAGACCAATATAGTTAAGAGTATTTACCAAAAGCCGCGCAGTGGCATACATATCATCCTCGACAGTGGTACTGTTGCTATCAGTACGTCTATAAAAAAGTTCGTAAGCAAACACATCACCGTTAGCATTGAGTATCGGCTGTTTTGCAATATAAATAGAAGATTCCATCGACTCACCTCCAAAAAATATACTAAAGAGTAGCTCTAAATTATTGTACCTAATTTTTCACAAAATTGCATTGTTATACAGTGCAAAGAACCATGTTGACGTATCAAAATAGAACAATCCACTCCTACTATTTCTCTTTTTAAAAACAGCTCTTTAAAGATTGATAATACCACATTATCATTAACATCATTATATGTTGGAACTAAAACAGCACCGTTAAGGATTAAAAAATTGGCATAGGTACTGGGCAATCGCTCACCATTATAAAACTTCGGTTGGGTCATCGGCAGTGCAATAAGCTTATAAGGTTCACCATTTTTACATGTAAAACTACGTAACTCTTTTTCCATCTGTTTGAGTGATTCATAATGTTCATCACGCTTATCATCACACGCAACATACACAATAGTATTCTCATCAACAAAACGTGCTAAGGTATCAATATGTGAATCGGTATCATCACCGTTTAAATAGCCGTAATGCAGCCATAAAAATCGTTCAATTCCCAACTCATGTTTTAAAATATTTTCAATTTCAAGTTGAGAATATTTTGAATTTCTATTGGAATTTAATAGACACTGCGAGGTTGTTAGAAGCACTCCATTGCCATCGCTCTCAATCGCACCACCTTCTAAAACAAAATCTACATGTACAATATTGGCATCATAATAAGAAGCCAATGATGAGGTCATAGCATTATCACGAGTAGCATCAAATTTATTACCCCAGCCATTAAAAGTAAAATCTAAAATTTTTGGCTCGCCGTTGTCATAAACGCAAATTCCACTACTGTCACGTGCCCAAGTATCGTTTGTATCACACTGCACAAACATCAAATTATGATGATTAGAAAAATAGGTTTTAACGCGCTTGATATCATCACACACTACCAAACACGGCTCAAACTCACGAATTGCTTCAATAATAAGAACAAAAGTCGCGCATGCTTCTTCTAGGTAGTTATTCCAATCACTCCGGTCATGCGGAAATACCATCTGAATAAAACTCTGTTTTTCAAACTCTGATGGTAATCGTCTCATAAAAGTTCCTCTTTAGATATAATTCGCTTATGGCACACATAACACTCAAACGTTCATCATTTTTTCATAATCTTGATATTATTGCACAACTCTGCGGGCATAAAGATAAAATCGCACTGGTCTTAAAAGATAATGCCTACGGACACGGGCTTTTAGAGATGGCAGAACTTGCATGTGAATATGGCATCACAAAAGCGGTAGTGCGAACTGTTGATGAAGCAAAATGTATTGAGCACTTCTTTACTTACGTACTTATTTTAGCCGACACAACACCCTCAACAAACCCTAAGTTTCGTTACACCATTAACACACTTAAAGATATTGAAAAACTACATGCTAATAGCAGGGTTGAACTCAAAATTGACAGTGGAATGCATCGAAGCGGTATTTGTGAGAGTGAGATGCAAGAGGCGTTTGAGCGAATTGTCAACCATGGTCTGCAACTTGAAGCAGTTTTTTCACATCACCGAAGTGCTGATACGCTAAGTTCAGAGTGGTTTTGGCAAAAGAAAAATTTTGAGCATATTAAAAACAAAACGCAGCAATTACATGCTAAACCATTACGGTTTCATCTTAACAACTCTGCCGCACTCTTTAGAGAAGGAGCATGTGAGGATGACATGGTACGGGTGGGAATTGCTGCGTATGGCTGCTTAGAACTTGATGCTGCATTACAAACACCGTTACTTAAACCGGTTCTCTGCCTCTACGCTAAAAAGCTTGTCACACGTAATTTACATGTAGATGAGCGTGTGGGTTACAGCGGTACGTACTGCTGCGTTAAAGAGCAAAAAGCAGCAACCTATGACATCGGTTATGCTGATGGTCTTATGCGGTGTGCTTCAAAGTACTCTACACCTGAGGGGGCAGAAGTCCTGGGACGTATTTCAATGGATAATACGACATTTTCAATGACTCAAAGTGAACTGCTTATTTTTGATGATGCAAGAGTATTAGCTAAGGCTAGCTCAACTATTAGTTATGAAGTGCTTACCTCACTTAAACCGCATTTAAAACGTGAGATTATTTAGGAATTTACATGTATAACCGCGTTAGGGAATATCACCCCGTCAATCCCCTCATACGCCATTGCTTCTATTTCACTCTCTTGTTCAATATGGACTAAAATCTTTGCATCAAAGAGATAGTTTTCAGCAATTTTTTGCGAATTTTTTGCTAAATCACTATTGACGACAATATATTTTGCACTCAAATTTTCAGCATAAATCAGCTCTTGGACACTCTGCACTTCTACCGCAAAATTTAAATGGTTTTGCTGCATGTGTTGTAACACATCAAGATTTGTCTCAGAAAAAGTAATATAGAGCGTAGAGTTCGCAGGAGTATGCATAATCATATCAATATCTTCAATATGATAAAAACGTTGTGAACCGATAAATCGATGACCAAAAAGCAGCATTATCAGCCCTCCATACACTCTTTAGAGCAGTAAAATTTACCCTCTTTAATAAAAGCATCATCGGTACTGCAATACGTACCGCACTCTGCACACTCCAGCATCTCGTCACTCTCTTGTCTGTCTTGCTTTACACCTGTAGTGCTCAGTGGTTTTTTCTTTATGAAAAAGAAATATACCCCGGCAACTACAGCAACAACTAACAACCATTTTAACATTGCTTTCCCTTACATTCGAATTAACAGATAGTGTCTGTTTTGCGTTTTAATAATCTCATAATCAAGGTTTTCATCTACCTCATCAAAGACCTGCTCCCCTTTGTAAAAAAGAATCGACGTTCCCTTTTTAATGTGAGCGCGGCTTAGATTCAGCAGCATTTTTGTATCGGTCACGGCGCGTGAGGTAATCAGGTCAAATGAACTGCTTGACAGCTCCTCGACACGGCAATTCTGTACCTCAACATTGTTAAGCTTCAAATCTGCCTTAATAAACTGCAAAAAACTGGCACGTTTACGCAGAGGCTCTACTAAAGTCACTTTTGTCTGCGGCAGTGCCATCGCCAAAATCAGTCCCGGAAACCCTGCACCCGTTCCAATATCCATTAACGAGTCCGCAACAGGCAAAAAACTTACCGGAAACACCGCATCATAGATAAAAGCATTAATGACTGCTTCACTTTTAGCACCGGTAAGATTATGAATTTTATTCCACTTAAAGAGATGCTCTTTATAACGCGCAATATCGTCATAAAACCTTTCATTTAAGACGATATTCTCACGCTCAAGTTCTGCTTTAATATCCATATAACAACTCATTTTTTCAAAATTATACCCAAGAAAAAAATTCTAAAGTGATACCATTGTACATAATTTAACAATAAATATTTAAATATTTTAATTTTAAATGTAAAATATAGAAATTTTAAAGTATAAATCGTATAGAATTACATAATTTAAAAATTTCTATATGGAGGTCTTTAATGGCTGGAAAAAACCTTAATAAAAATAACCGTCCTACCAATATTACACAAAATAAAAAAACTTTAGGTGCGAATGATTTTATCATCTCTAAAACTGACCCAAAAGGAACTATTATTTACTGTAATCAGATCTTTACCGATCTTGCAGGATACTCTGCTGCTGATATTATTGGTTCAAACCATAATATGATTCGTCATCCCGATATGCCGCGACTTGCTTATAAAATTGCCTGGGATCTCATCAAAGCCAAAAAAGAGTTTTTCGGTTTTGTTAAAAACCTCTGTGCCGATGGAAGTTACTACTGGGTATTTGCCTACATCACTGCTGACTTAGATAGTAGCAGCAATATTATTGGATACACCTCGGTACGACGCAAACCTCCACAATCTGCTATTGATACTATTGTACCAATTTACAAAAAATTTTTAGAGGCTGAGAGTCGCGGTGGTGTTGATGCCTCACAAAAAATATTGGATGAGCTCTTACGCGAACAAGGCATTAGCTATGATGAATTCATTATCAATTTACAAAAAGATCTAAAAGTATAGGAACTCTTATGACACAATTAAAAAACCCAACCACTATTATTTTACTTATTTTAGCTCTTGGCGCCGCTATTTACTTAGCCGTTTTAGGAGCTTATATTGGTACCGGCATTATAGCAGTAGGTGCCATTTTAGCACTTTTTATCCCTGGTGGTTCCAGTATTGCAAGCTCATCAAACAGTTATGAAGCACAGATTCGAGATCAGATTTTAAAAGTGGTTCAAAATGCTAAAGATGGAAAACTCAACAGCCGTATTATTCTTGGAAAGAATGAAACACGCTTAGAGCATACCGCATGGGCAATTAATGACATGCTTGATCAAGTAGAGATTATCTTACGTGAAACACAATACACCATTGATGCAGTAAGTCAAGGACAGATGTATCGCAGTATGTTTCCCCAAGGCCTTAAAGGTGACTTTAACCGTACGGCTGCTACCTTAGGACGTGCTGTGAGTTCCATGAAAGCTAATGCCCGCTACCAACTCATGGGTGTGCTCTCTACAGAGTTTGCCAAACTCAATAACGGTATTGGCGGTTCACTTGACATTATTAAAAATGATATTGTTAAAACCGAACATGCCTTTCAAGAAGTCACCGTTAAAACATCAACTTCAGCAACTTCGGCGCAAGAGACCTATAGTGCCGTGGAGCGAACCTCTGCAGAGATTACCAATTTAAGTGAACTCATTGTCGATACCGTACATGCTATTGAGCAGATGAACGATAATGTGGGTGATATTACCTCCATTGTCAATCTTATTAAAGATATTGCCGATCAGACCAATTTACTCGCTCTTAATGCCGCTATTGAAGCAGCACGTGCCGGTGAACACGGACGCGGTTTTGCCGTCGTTGCCGATGAGGTACGTAAACTTGCGGAACGCACACAAAAAGCTACCGGTGAAATTACCATTACCATTCAAAATCTTCAGCAGCAATCCAGTGGCATGCAAGAAAATGCCGATACCATGAATACTATTGCCGTCAATGCCAATGAAACCATGGATCAGTTTATTGGCACCATGAATACCTTTAGTGTTGATCTTGGCGATACGCGAAATCTCTCCAATAAAAGTAGTTTTGCCCTCTTACTAAGTACTTATAAAATTCATCATATACTCTATAAGTCCAAAGCTTACTCTGCCGTCGTCAATGGTATTACCTCAGAAGAGCTCTTTACAGACTCGACGACTTGCGGATTTGGAAAATGGTACTATTCCATGGGCATGAAATTTTTTGGAAACAACAGTACGTTTAAGCAGATCGGCATTCACCACAAGGCCATTCATGATGAAGTGGGCGTTAACTTGGAATGCATTCGCACACACGGTTGTGCTTCTAAGGGCGATGGCAAAGAGGTGGTTATTGAGCGCTTTAGAAAAGCTGAAGAGCACAGTTCTAAACTCTTTGAGTTGATGGATCGACTGGTTGAAGAGGTGGGCGATCAGATTGATATGAAAGAGTTAACCGCTTCATAAGCGAAGGGGAGTAAATATGAGCGCATTTTACAATCTTCTTAACCATCACTGGCTCTGGAAAGAGGTGCGCTCTAAACTCAATTTAAGCAATCCCGCTTACACCTACTGGAACCAAACCCACCATTTTAAGCTTAACCGTTATGTTTTTATTGAAAAAGCGACGTTACCGGAAAAGTATTTACATGTAGAACCCATTTTAACCGATCTCTCCGGCTGTCTACCGACACAGTATGCTTCCTTACATTTAGGAGCCGATGCCCATATTTTCAATACCAAGCAGATGCGACTCTACAGCAAATTTGAATATAAATTTGTCGATAACATCAAATTTGTCAATGTAAAAAAGTTCTTTTTAGAACATGGTATTTATGTTAAAAATAACAGCCTCATTCAGCTTGCAAAACTTAAAGATTTGGAGATTACCGCAGATTCACGCTTTTACCGCATTGACGACAACTACGGTGTGGTTGTTTACGATTAATCGAGCAGATGTCCCATCTGATCCTTTTTAACTTTTAAATATCCTTCGTTATGCTTATTAGAATCCATAATAATTGGTATTCGCTCAACAATTTCGATATCTTCTAATGATTTAATCTTCTCAGGATTATTAGTTAATAGCCTGATTTTTTTAATATTAAAGTGATGTAAAATAGTAGTAACAATCTCATAAGTCCGTTCATCAGTACTAAACCCGAGTTGATGATTCGCTTCTATAGTATTAAAACCTTGATCTTGAAGTGCATACGCATTAATTTTATTAAATAGCCCAATATTTCGACCCTCTTGGCGTAAATAGATAATCATGCCACCTTGTGCTTCAATACGATGCATCGCATACTCTAGCTGATCACGGCAGTCACATTTAAGACTTCCAATAGCATCACCGGTCAGACATTCTGAGTGTACTCTGACAATGGGAGTTTGTGTTAAAGGCTCTTTGTAGATGACTAAATGCTCTTTAATGCCTTCTTGAAATGCTTTGACCTCAAAATCGCCAAAACGTGATGGTAACTTCGCACTATTTGATATTTTTATATTCATTAATTTAACTTTTATTATTCCATAGGTTCTGAATTGATATAATTTAGAGATTATAACTAAAAGGTAATAAATTTATGTTTCAACGATATCGCCGAACTCGATTAAACTCTCATCTGCGCTCACTGGTGCGCGAAACTCACGTTAGTGTCAATGACTTCATCTATCCACTCTTTATCCGCAACGGAGAAGGCATTAAAAATGAAGTTGCCTCTATGCCCGGCGTTTATCAGATGAGTATTGATGAGATGATCAAAGAGTGTGAAACCCTTAAATCACTCGGAATCTACTCTGTTATTCTCTTTGGAATTCCTGATGTCAAAGACTCCATTGGTTCAGATTCTTTGTGTGAGCACGGCATTATTGCTACTGCCATTCGTGCTCTCAAGCACGCCCATCCCGATATGTTTGTCGTCACCGATCTGTGCTTTTGTGAATATACCGACCATGGACACTGTGGCATTATTGATACAAGAAATGAAACTGTCAACAACGATGCTACTTTAAAAATTTCTGCAGACCAAGCTATTATTCACGCCAAGGCAGGTGCTGATATGATTGCACCATCAGGCATGATGGACGGCATTATTGAAACCTTACGAAATTCACTTGATGGCGGTGGTTATGTCAACCTGCCCATTATGGCTTACTCCACCAAATTCTCTAGCGGTTATTACGGTCCTTTTCGTGACGTTGCCGAATCGGTTCCTAGTTTCGGTGATCGCAGTACCTACCAAATGGATCCGGCAAACCGTCGTGAAGCCATTGCTGAGAGTATTGCCGATGAAGCGCAGGGTGCTGATATTTTAATGGTAAAACCTGCCCTTGCCTATCTCGACATCATTCGTGATATCCGCAATAACACTTCCTTACCGCTTGCCGTCTATAATGTGAGTGGTGAATACGCCATGCTCAAACATGCCGGCAGTACCGGTTTAATTGACTATGATCGTGTTATGATGGAGACCATGGTAGGATTTAAACGTGCCGGTGCCGACATCATTATTAGTTATCATGCTAAAGAGGTTGCAAAGCTTTTATCATAGTTGTGATATAATGCGCCCTTATTTTTCGTAAATAGTACTATTTACATGTTAGGAAAAAAATTGAGACATTTTTTAACACTAAAAGATTACACCAAAGAAGAGATATTAGAAATCATTGACCTTGGACTCGCTATTAAAAAAGAGCTGAAATCAGGCACAATTACATCTTATATGCCAAGCCAGACACTGGCAATGATTTTTGAAAAAAGTTCAACACGCACCCGTGTCAGTTTTGAAACCGGCATCTTTCAACTTGGTGGTCACGGGCTTTTTTTATCTAACCGCGATATCCATTTAGGACGCGGCGAACCGGTAAAAGATACCTCACGTGTTATCTCATCTATGTGTGATATGATAATGATCCGAACCTTTAAACACAGCATGCTTGAAGAGTTTGCCCGTTTTTCCAAAGTACCGGTCATTAATGGATTAACTGACTCCTACCACCCGATTCAACTTCTTGCAGATTATATGACAATGATAGAACACAATAGTGCTGAAAATCCAATCGTTGCTTATATTGGCGATGGAAATAATATGACACACTCATGGTTAATGCTCGCCGCAAAACTCGGCTTTGAACTGCGTATTGCTACACCTAAAGGTTATGAAGCTGATGCGCAAATAATTGCTTATGCACTCAATCTTTGTAAAATAAGTGGCGCAAAAATAAGTTTTACCCATGATCCAAAAGTTGCTGTTACGGGAGCAACCGTAGTGACTACCGACACCTGGGCTTCAATGGGTCAAGAAGATGAAAAAGCTGCACGATTAAAAGTATTTGACGGCTATATTGTTGATAATGCACTCATGTCACTGGCAACTGATGATGCCATCTTCTTACACTGTCTTCCTGCATATCGTGGACAAGAGGTAAGCGAAAGTGTTTTAGAAGGATCACAAAGTGTCATTTTTGATGAAGCAGAAAATCGCCTGCATGCACAAAAAGGGCTTATGGTCTGGTTGAATAAACATCGAAATTCATAATATAATCTCCATTTGCTCTGATTAACATGCAAATTCTAAGTATTATTTCGCTATAATTCCAACCAAATATTGTTGGGAACATAAATGCCTTAAAAACGGCACTTCTACATCTGCACAGACAATCGTAAAAATATTTACATGTAAATTTGTGACGACATAAGGAAACTTCTAAGTTCACCTTATCCTTTTTCAACAATATTAATTTTTTGAAAAAGAGAGCACAATGTCTCAAGAAAGCACAACTCCAGAAAATACAACTCCAGAAAGCACAACTATAGCAAATAGTTTTGAACAGTTTGGTTTTAAACGCCCAATTATGCAAGCACTGTCACATGCAGGCTTCAAACTTCCAAGTCCAATTCAAGAAATGGCAATTCCAGTTATTATGGAAGGTCGCGATGTTGTGGGTCAAGCTCACACAGGAACAGGTAAAACAGCAGCATTTGGTCTGCCGGTTTTAAACAACATGCACCTTAAAGGTGGCATTGAAACACTTGTTATTACACCAACACGAGAACTTGCCAATCAAGTCAGTGACGAACTTTTCAAGTATGGTAAAAACCTTGGTATTCGTACCGTTACCGTATATGGCGGTAGTTCATACAGCCGCCAACTCGGTCTCATTGAGCGTGGCGCACAGGTTGTTATTGCAACACCTGGGCGTCTGCTTGATATTTTAAAACGCGGTATGATTAAAGATTTTACTCCAACAACTGTCATTTTAGATGAAGCTGATGAGATGCTTGATATGGGATTTTTGGATGATATTAACGAAATCTTCTCATACCTTCCAAGCAAACGTCAAACACTTCTATTCTCAGCTACCATGCCGCCTCCAATTAAAAAATTGGCAGAACGTATTTTAGTTAATCCTGAGTTCATCTCAATCACAAAAGGTGAAACAACCAACAAAGATATTTCACAACAGTACTATGTTATTGATGAGCGCGAACGTGATGACGCTATTATCCGTCTTCTTGATTCTCATGAGACTAACAAAGTTGTTGTCTTTTGTCGTACTAAAAGAGAGGTAGATCGTCTTAGCAATGTACTCTCAGCAGTAGGATACAACGCTAAGGGACTTCATGGTGATATGGAACAGCGTCAACGTGAAGCAACTATTAAAGGTCTTAAAACGGGTGCGACTGATATTTTAGTAGCGACTGATGTTGCTGCTCGTGGCATACACATTGATGACGTGAGTCACGTTATTAACTACCATATTCCATTTGACCCGGAGAGTTATGTTCACCGAATTGGCAGAACAGGACGTGCCGGTCAAAAAGGTATGGCAATAACACTTGTGACACCAATGGAATTTAAAGAGCTTCAACGCATTAAATCTAAAGTTGGTACAACCATGGAACATGCCTTTATTCCAAGTAAACATGATGTCAAACAAGCCGGTTTAAACCGTCTGATTGCCTCAATAGAAAACCAAAAAATCTATGATGAAGCGCATATCATTCTTGATGAGCTTAAAAAAGATATAGATATGGAACAAATTATCTATAAACTCTCTTCGATGTTACTTGACACTCAAAGCATTAAAGGGCCAAATACTATCGGTATTGCACCGGAACGTTTGGAAAAAATTATGCAAAACCTAAATAGCAGAGGCAGTGGCGATAGAAATCGTTCGGGTCATCGAAATCGTTCACATCACCGTTCACGCAACCGAAGTGGCAGCGGAGATAGAAACCGTAACCGACATAGTGGCGGCGGTAACAGAAATCGATCTAGAGACTAATCTCTAGATCACTTGCTACCTCTTGGCAAAACAGTTTAAACGAAGGTAAGTCTAACTTGCCTTTTCGTTGCACTTCTCCCCACATCGGTTC
This sequence comes from uncultured Sulfurimonas sp., assembly GCA_964481625.1. Classification (GTDB taxonomy): domain Bacteria; phylum Campylobacterota; class Campylobacteria; order Campylobacterales; family Sulfurimonadaceae; genus QNZR01. The sequence goes on along the minus strand of CAYZUN010000005.1, from coordinate 21,833 downwards.
TGGAAAATAACTATCTTCTTTAAAACGCGCACTAATATGCCAATGCACATGCGGTAACATATTTCCAAATGACGCAATATTGATTTTTTCTGGTTGGTAGTAGGTGAGCATCTTTTTTTCAATAATATCTAAAGCACTAAATATCATCATTTTCTCAGCATTAGAACACTCTGAAAACTCTTTTTTTACCTCTTGAATAAATACTTTAAGCCATGGAACTTCACTCTCATGAACTTCAATAAATATAAGCGAGTTTTCAAAAAGTCGCATATAAAAGCTTAACTTTTGGGAGCAAAAGGAACGAGTGCGCTTCCCCATGTTAAACCGCCGCCAAAAGCATCAAGCAACATTAATTCACCTGCTTGAAGACGACCTGACTCATAAATGTCGTTCATAGCCATAGGGATGGAGGCTCCTGAAGTATTGCCAAATTTTGCAACGGTTACAACAACTTGCTCATTTTTCATTTTGAGCGCATCGCCTACTGCTTTAATAATTCGATAATTCGCCTGATGGGGAATAAAATGTTTCACTTTAGATGCGTCAATACTATTTTCTTGTAAAATTTCAACAACATCTTTTGTTAAAGTGCGAACAGCGACTTTAAAAGTCTCATTCCCTTTCATTTTCATGTAACATCCAGCTGCTTCACGGTCAAGTTCATCATGAGCCGAACCGCTTCCTCCGTTTGGTGTCATTAACAAATCTGCGTAACTACCATCTGAACCCGTACGCACATCTATAATGGCTTCATTTTTATTCTCTGTTGCACTGATAACTGCAGCACCTGCACCATCACCAAATAAAATACATGTACCTCGGTCAGAATAATCTGTAATAGCGCTCAATTTTTCAGCACCTACAATAAGAATATTCTTTTTCATTCCCGACTCAATAAATGCTTTGGCAATACTAAGAATGTAAACAAAACCGGTACATGCTGCTGAAACATCAAAAGCAGTGACCGTATTAAGACCCAATTTTGTAGCAATAATTGTTGCGGTTGAAGGCATACAGAAGTAATCTGGTGAGATGGTAGCACAGATAATCATGTCAATTTCTGACTTGTCTAATCCACAACGCTCAATCGCTTTTTCACATGCTTTGACACCCATATCTGAAGTTGTTTCATTTTCACCAGCAATATGACGTTCTTTGATACCTGTTCGTTTGGTAATCCACTCATCAGAAGTATCCACCATATGGGCTAAGTCATCATTGGTTAAGATTTTTTCTGGAGCGTACGCACCTATTGAGCGAAACGCTGCATACATAAACTACCCTTTATCTGAAATTTTTGCTAGACTCTCTTCAATGTGAGTATTTACACCGGTATCAACATAACGAATAGCTTGAAAAATAGCATTCTTTATGGCTTTAGAATTACTTTTGCCATGACTCACTATAGCACATCCTTTAATACCAATAAGCGGCGCACCGCCAATTTCAGCATAATCTATCTGCTTTTTAAGTAATTTAAATACTTTACGCATCAATAGTGCACCCGTAATAGCAATTGGAGATTTACGAATATACTCTTTAATGAGTTCCGTAATCGTTTTAGCAACACCTTCTGAAGCTTTTAAAACCAAGTTTCCTATAAAACCGTCACACACAATGACATCAACACTACCATCAAAGATATTGTTTCCTTCGACATTTCCAATGAATCCATCAAAGCCATCTAATTTTTTAAAAGACTCTTTAGTAATCTCATTGCCCTTAGACTCCTCTTCGCCATTAGCAAGAAGTCCCATACGAGGCTCTTTGATACCAAGCATATCTTGTGCGTAATGTCTTCCCATTACAGCAAATTCAACAAGATTATCGCTTTTGCAATCAACATTAGCACCCGCATCAAGAAGAACACTGCGTTCTTTTAATTTTGTTGGCATTAATGCAATAAGAGCAGGTCGTGATACATTTTTCAGTCGCCCTAAACGCAAGGTTGCTAAGGTCATTGTAGCACCGCTATGGCCAGCAGAGACTACACCGTCTGCTTCACCTTTTTTGACTAAGTCAACTGCAATAAAAATAGAACTGTCTTTACGCTTGAGTGCATCGGTAGCCGCATCGCCCATGTCAATAACATCGCTTGCTTCTACAATCAAAATTTTGTCTTTATAACCCTTAGGTAACAGAGGCAAAATCTCATCTTTTTTGCCAACAAGAATTGGTATAAACTTCTTCTCTTTTAGCGCTTGGATTGTTCCTTTAACAATTGGCTCAGGACCGAAGTCCCCGCCCATTGCATCAATTGCAATCTTAATCATAAATTATTTATACTCACCGGTAGTCGGGTTAACATGGTGTGGTAATTTATAAGTACCATCCTTGTCTTTTACAGGACGTGCTAGTGAAATTTTATAGTGAGTTCTACGCTTTGCTGAACGGGTATGACTCACTCGTCTCTTAGGTACTGCCATTTTAATTCCTTTCTTTTAATTTACTACTGCTCTTCGCAGTTGGGGCAACGTTGATAGTCGCATTTGATTAACTCAATTTCAGAGTGAAGAATCTCTTCCATATCAACTATGGAATCAATTGCTTCAACGATATCAAGCGCTTCATTCATACCTTCATATACACCATCTGAAATGAGAATTTCTATCTCTTCATCTAGTATTGTATCGAAAGGTTCGGCACATATATCACATGGAGCATTGAAGCGACCGCTAATATGACCATTTAAGTGAAAAAGAGACCCTTTTTGAAACACTATGTCTCCACTAAATGTGATTCCTTCATTGTCAAGTTTAAACTCAATAGGTGTTTTACCTATACGTCTGCACTCAATTTTCATCGGTTATACTACGAAATTTCTCTATCTGAGAAGAAAAAACGAATCTCATTTGCTGCATTTTCTGCTGAATCACTTCCGTGAACGGCATTAGCATCAATATTTTCAGCAAAATCAGCGCGAATAGTGCCCGCTTCTGCTTCTTTAGGATTTGTAGCCCCCATAAGATCGCGATTTTTAAGAACAGCACCTTCACCTTCAAGAAGTGTTACAACTACTGGTCCGCTAATCATAAAATCAACTAGATCGTTGAAGAAAGGACGCTCCGCATGAATTGCGTAAAATGCTTCTGCATCTTGTCGCGTCAATTGAATCTTTTTTGTAGCAGCAATACGTAATCCCGCACTTTCAAAACGATCTAAAATTTTACCAATAACACCCTTTGCAACCGCATCTGGCTTGATAATAGATAATGTACGTTCCATTAAAACTCCTGTATAATTTTAAAAATAGGGTGCAATTATAGCAAAAAAAAATATTTTTATGATTAAAAGAAAAAAAGAAAAAGAAGTAAACTAAAAAGAAGTAGCAATAAGTACCGAAAAATGGTACTTATTCGGTGAAACTACTCAACGCAAGGCTCACCTGCAACGGCACCCTCAGTTGTTGGGTTTTCTCCCCATACTATACAACCTTCAGTAGGACATGCAGTCGCACACGCTGGCTCATCATGATGATCAATACACTCTACACATTTATCTGCATAAACGTAGTATATTTCCTCACCTGTCGGGTTATCATCCTCATCAACGATTGCTTCTGTTGGACATTCATCAATACATGCGCCACAGTTGATACATGTGTCATTAATAATTACAGCCATAAAATCTCCTATTGTTTAATACAGAAAACTATACCAATAAGAGTTTTAAACGTAGCTAAAAGAGAGAAATTAAAAAGCGATATTTCAGTGCAAATGTTACTTTGACATCTGCACTGAAAATTTAAAGTTCTAAAAAGTTTCGAATTGCATCAATTTTGTCAGTTTTTTCCCAAGTAAATTCGTCACATTCACGTCCAAAATGACCATAAACAGCCGTTTTTCTATAGATTGGGCGAAGCAGATCAAGAGAATCAATAATTCCTTTAGGCGTTAGGTCAAAAAGTTCTTTAACACACGCTTCTAAGCGTTCTTCGCTTACTTTACCCGTACCATGTGCATCAATCATAATAGATACCGGCTTTACGACACCAATAGCATACGCCACTTGAATCGTCACACGCTCACATGCACCTGAAGCAACTAAGTTTTTTGCAACATGACGCGCAGCATACGCAGCGGAACGATCTACCTTGGTCGGATCTTTTCCACTAAACGCACCACCACCATGAGGGCAGCTTCCACCGTAGGTATCAACAATAATCTTACGACCTGTAAGACCTGCATCTCCTTGAGGACCGCCAATAACAAATTTTCCTGTTGGGTTAATGTGATATTTCACATCAACACTTAAAAGTTCAGCAGGAATAACATGCTTAATAACTTTCTCAATCACATCACTATGCAATTGCTCTTGTTCCACATCGTCATGATGCTGTGTCGAGACAACGACCGTATCAACGCTAACAGGTTTATCACCAACATATTTAACACTGATCTGTGCTTTACCATCAGGACGCAGATAAGGAATAATCCCCTCTTTACGTACATAAGCCAAGCGCTCAGTCAGACGGTGAGCAAGATGAATTGGCAGTGGCATCAACTCAGCCGTCTCACTACAAGCGTAACCAAACATCAGACCTTGATCACCTGCACCAATCTCTCCATCTGCTTGATCAACCCCTTGGTTAATATCAGGAGATTGTTCGCCAATTCCATTAAGTATCGCAGCTGAACGATAATCAAATCCATATTTTGCATCGGTGTATCCGATCTCTTGCACTACTTTACGCGCAATTTCTTGCATCGGAGCGTAACATGTTGTTTTAAGCTCACCTGCTATCATACAAAAGCCGTTAGAGACCATTATCTCACACGCAACATGCGCACTCTTGTCATGTTCAATAATATAGTCCAAAATTGCATCACTGATCTGATCAGCCATCTTATCGGGATGCCCTTCTGTTACAGACTCTGAAGTAAAGATATACTCTTTAGTCATCGATTTCCTTTATTGTAAAAAATTAGTTGGGATTATATCCTAAACTTTCTAAGTGCTTTGGATAATGCTAAAACAGCTTAAGAGTCAATTGAGTTTGTAATTGCATCATCGAGCTTTTGAATACACTTCTCATTTTCGTAAAGCTGGTAGCTTTTTCGCACATAAGCCTGAAGTACAATTTTAATATCGTTATTTCCATCAACATTAAAATCATCCTGCATCGCATCTATTAGGTATGCAGCAAACTCCTCCTCTACATCAATATTAAAAGGAGTTGAGTTAATACGAAGGCTTATCTTTTTTTTCATACAGTATCCTCTTTCTTACGAAAGAATGCTTTCAATTTTGTTGACAATCTCTTCAATTTCAAGATCTTTCATCGTATTCTCTTCGCTGAGTCGCGTAATCTCACCATCTTTAATCTCACTTTGAGAACGTAGCGTAATGAGTTCATTTCGCATCATCTCATTCTCACCTTTTAATTCATGATATTTTTGTAAAATCAGACCAACTTTTTCGTTTAACATCTCTAAATTTGTTTTCTCTTGCATAGTTCCTCATCTTTGTTGCTTTTTAGTGTGGGTATTATTCTACCATTATTAAAACGAATCGAGGGTTAAATTGGCAAATTTTTAGCAATAATAAACAAGTGCAGATAACCGAAATATTTTATTAGTTGTATATTTTTCTCGACATCCATATCTTCTTGTACCTCTAAAAAAAATGCTCTCAACTCATTCTCATCCAAATCACCAAGGTACTCATAACCACTGTGATCTTCACAATTAAGTCGTATTAAGCGATGAGTTGGGGTTTGTGTATCAAAAATCCATATTTTCATAATAGCATTATAACAGAGTAGGATTTTTAGAGTATTATACACAATGATAAATTATGACTACCCACTATTTCGACCACCAGCTGAAGCAAACAACATCATTATTCAAGTCACGCTTGGATGCAGTTATAATAACTGCTCTTTTTGTTCCATGTACAAATCTAAAACCTATCAAGAACGACCCTTAGAAGCTATTTACAAAGACATTGATGCTTTTGCATTGCATTCCCCCAACGCCCATAAAATATTTTTAGCAGATGGCGATGCGCTGGCATTGCCAACCCATACTTTAGTAGAAATTTTAAAATATTTGAAACAAGCCTTTCCAAAACTGCGAAGAGTTTCTACCTATGCCTCGGCACAAAACATCATTGAAAAGTCTGAACAAGAGTTAAAACTGCTCTATGACAATAAGCTCAACCTTATCTACTACGGTATCGAAACGGGGAGTGACCTGATTTTAAAAAAGATTACCAAAGGTGTAAATGGCAGTGCGATTATAGACTCTTTAAATAAAGTCTCATTATCAGGTATTAAAATATCTGCAACGGTTATTTTAGGTATTGGTGGAGTCAAATATTCCCAAGAACATATACAAGAGACGGCAAAAATCATCAATAAAACGACTGTAAATTATTTAAGTACTTTACAGCTAGGTTTAGAAGATGATGCTAAAGAGAACTTCTACAAACACTTTACTGACTTCACACCCTCTGACGATAAGCAAATACTAGAAGAACAAAAGAGATTTCTGGAGCTTTTAAATCCTAGCAATAAAATTATTTTTCGTTCCAATCACGCTTCTAATGCCCTGCATCTATCGGGAACACTCCCTAAAGATACATGTAAATTATTGCAACAGTTAACTGTTGCAATTGAGATTGGAAGTGATGCTCTGGTTCCAGCTATTTTTAGAGGGTTTTAGCCACAATTCCACCAATAAAAAAAGAGAGGACTTTCTAGGTGCCCCTTGAGGGTATAAAGTACATTCCCCTTAGGAACTAACTGGTGATCAGCCGACTGCAATTAAAGAATTGGCTGATTCTATCCAAAAAAGAAATCGTTATCTGTTGCTTGCAGAGTAAAAAAGAAGCTCAATAAAAGCCTAAATCTTTATAAAGTTTCACCTTGACTCCTTTTAAAATCTCTAATTGTTAGGAGCAAATATATCTTTGTATTTTATTGCTAAATTCTTTTTACCAATATTTATAAAAGCTTGATTAACAGTTCCCCATGTATTTTCTTGTCCACTTAGAAAATCCCAGAATTTATTTTCTATTAAAGTATCTTCATTTTCTATCAAAGGAACTGCTCTTGAACCATTTTTACTCCACCATGTGTTTGGTGTATACGGGTTATATGGAAATGCAATATAAGCTTTAAATTCCAATGTCGGTTCAGATAATGTTCTATAAGCATACCAATTCATAAGAGTAGTATTAAATTTTAAACCACTTCCTTTATTTATTTGTACAGTTTTTATATCAAAGGCATATTCAATACTATCTTTTTTTAGCCACACATCTACACCTTCTCCTCCAATTAGTGATTCAGTTGTATATGTTGTCTTAGGTAAACTCTTTATTTTTTCTTTCAAATCACTTATAAACCCAGATAGTGAGATACTTTCAGTAGTGCTTTTCCTCTTTTTTTCCCAAAGTACAACAATATCTTCCAACTCTTTTGGATAATCAGTCTGTTTAATAAACTCTTTTTCATTAAGAACTTCAAAACCATTATCTTGTGCTATTTTTTTAGCTAATACTTCCCATAAAGTTGTTCCAAAACTTGTAAATAGTCCATGCATAATTGATTGAATACGTCTTTCTTTTGGAAATATTTGCTCCAATGGCTGCATGGTCTTTGGTTCCCAATTTGACAAATATGTATCTATTAGCGATTCTATAAGTTCTTCAATTTCTTTAAGTAGTTTTTCATTCATCTATTTTCCATTACATTTTAATTGTTTATTAGTACTTCAAAAGCATTGCAAATTGCCATATTCTGTTAAAAATAAAATTTCTACACTACTATATCATAAAGTGTTTATTAATGAATACTTCAATAAAATAACCATGTGTAAAGTTGTATAAGGTGGGTATAGGAATGGAACGAGTATTTTCAATAGATAAAGCAGCTGAAATATTAAATATTTCAAAAGAAACTCTTAGAAGATGGGATAATAATGGAAAGCTAAAAAGTTTGCGAAATCCTATCAATAATTATAGAGAATATAAAAAAGAAGATTTATTAATTTTTGAAAATGGGCAAATATATTTTGGTTTAAATGAGCATACGCATATTAAACCTACTAACAAATACAAAAGTATTGAACTGTTTGCGGGTGCTGGTGGATTAGCATTAGGACTAGAAAAAGCTGGTATTGCTCATACAATGTTAAATGAAATTGATAAACATGCTGTTGCAACATTAAAAAAAAATAGACCAGACTGGAAAGTTGAATCAGGTGATATATCTGATATAGACTTTACTCCATACAAAGATAAAATCGATTTGCTTACAGGTGGATTTCCTTGTCAAGCATTCAGTTATGCTGGTAAAAGACGAGGTTTTGAAGATACAAGAGGAACTCTATTTTTTGAGTTTGCAAGAGCATTAAAAGAAACAGATGCTCCCGTGTTTTTAATAGAAAATGTAAAAGGTCTAAAGAGTCATGAAAAAGGTAAAACTTTAGAAACTATGTTAGATGTACTTACTAATGAATTAGACTATCATGTATTTGAACCAAAAGTTTTAAAAGCCATTCACTATAGAGTTCCTCAAAAAAGAGAACGATTAATTTTAGTTGGTGTAAAAAAAGAATATAAAAATAAAGTAGAATATAACTACCCTGAGCCATATGATAAAATTTATACATTAAAAGATGCCCTGAAAAAAGGAGAACTATTTGATACTGATGTTGAAATATCAGGAGGGCAATCATACCCTGCTAGAAAAAAAGAGATTTTAGATTTAGTACCTCCTGGAGAATATTGGAGAAGTTTACCTATTGAAATCCAAAAAGAATACATGCAAAAAAGCTTTTATCTTGGTGGTGGTAAAACTGGTATGGCTAGAAGAATAAGTTGGGATGAGCCAAGTCTAACGCTGACATGTTCTCCTGCTCAAAAGCAAACAGAAAGATGTCATCCTGATGAGACAAGACCATTCCAAGTTAAAGAGTATGCTAGAATTCAAACATTCCCTGATAATTGGATATTTGAAGGGTCACAAAGTCAACAATACAAGCAAATTGGAAATGCTGTACCAGTTAACTTAGCTAAAGAAATTGGATATTCTATAATTAAACTTTTAAACAACATACAAAAATTATAAATACTAATCGAATTTAAAACTTGGTTGATGATATTTTTCAAATACTTTACTAAATTTTTCTTTAAATTCTGCCTGATTATCTGATAACTCCATAATTGTAATAATTTTAGTTATATGTTTTTCAAGGTGTGGAATCCCTATATCACCTGAAAGAAACTGGTGATGTCTCTTGGTTCTATTGCCTTTTTTTATTTTAGGTTTTTTTACCCTTAATTCTTCTAATACTCCATCAGGTAAGTAATCATAGATATATGTGTTAGTAAATCTTCTTAGATATTGTGGATGTTTCATAGCTGAGGGATCAAAATTATCCCATTTATGTAAACGATAAAGTTCTTCATAATATTTTTTAGGAAACCTAGCTTGCCACTTTAAAAAATCTTCTGCGATATAAGCTTTTAAAAGTTCCTGTAAAGCATTACTCTCTCTATCATATTGATAACCTGTTGCTTCATCAATTAAAGCTGTTATACCAACTTTAG
>CAYZUN010000005.1:9194-12175 GCA_964481625.1 uncultured Sulfurimonas sp. | reverse complement strand
AATGGTAACAAATTTTTTGCTCCAATTATTGATGGTAGTCCATCAAGTCTTTTTTCACCTTTACGGGGACGATTAAAAGCATCAAATAAGACTATTTGTGTAATTATTCTCTTGCCATTACTTAATACAGCACATGCAATTTTTTTGTCCTCTAGGTTTAACTCTCCCTTATGTGTACATTCAAAAACTTCATATTCAACTTCCACATTACAACCTTTGTCATAAAAGGTCATACTTGTCAATTTATATTAGTGACATATATCTTAGAATGTATGAAATACAATTATTTAACTAAATTAATATTTACTATCCTTATAACAGTGATATATCATAAAATAATTATAAAACGGTAGTATTTCCTTCCTTTAGCTATAATTCCACCAATGAAAAAAGAGATAAATTTTAAAGTACATTCCCCTTACCAACCAGCTGGTGATCAGCCAACTGCTATTAAAGAACTAACAGATTCCATCAAAAAAGGAAATCGCTACCAAACCCTTGAGGGTGTGACAGGTAGTGGTAAAACGTACACTATGGCACGGGTTATTGAAAACACTCAAATGCCGACCATCATCATGACACATAACAAAACTTTGGCGGCACAACTGTACAGTGAGTTTAGAACTTTTTTTCCAAACAATCATGTTGAATATTTTGTCTCGTACTATGACTACTACCAACCTGAGGCTTACATTCCTCGTCAAGATCTTTTCATTGAAAAAGATAGTGCTATTAATGATGAGCTTGAACGTCTTCGACTTTCAGCCACTGCCAATCTTCTGAGTTTTGATGACGTTATTGTCATCGCTTCGGTATCTGCCAATTACGGCTTGGGTGATCCTGAAGAGTACGAGAAGATGGTACAAATTATTGATATTGGCTATGAAATTTCTCAGAAAAAACTTCTTTTACGTCTTATTGACATGGGCTATAGTCGTAATGACACCGTTTTTGAGAGTGGTCACATTCGTGTCAGTGGTGATGTCATTGATGTCTTTCCACCTTACATGGAAGACCAAGCAGTACGCATTGAGTTTTTTGGTGATGAAGTGGAGTCCATTAATTACTTTGAAGTCATTAGCAATAAACGACTTGAAAGTTTAGATAAAGTTACCATCTACGCTACGAGTCAGTTTAGTGTGACTAAAGAGAAGCTTTCCCGTGCCATTGGACGCATTGAAACGGAATTGGGAGAACGACTCGACTATTTTTTAAAAGAGAATAAACTCGTTGAAGCACAACGTCTTAAACAGCGTACAGAGTTTGATTTGGAGATGATGGAAACGGTCGGAATGTGTAAGGGAATTGAGAACTACTCTCGCCAACTCACTGACAAAAAACCAGGAGAAGCTCCCTACACCCTACTTGACTATTTTGAAGCCCATCATAAAGAGTATTTAGTCATTGTAGATGAGTCTCATGTCAGTCTCTCTCAGTTTCGTGGAATGTACGCGGGAGATAGAAGCCGAAAAGAGGTTTTAGTTGAACATGGTTTTAGACTTCCAAGCGCCTTGGACAATCGTCCTTTTAAACTTGAAGAGTACATTGTAAAAGCACCACACTATCTTTTTGTCTCCGCCACTCCTAATGAGTATGAGTTAGACCTCTCAGCTGTCAAAGCGGAGCAGATTATTCGTCCAACAGGCTTACTTGACCCTCCCATTACCATTAAGCCATCAGACAACCAAGTAGAAGACCTTCATGATGAGATTGTTAAAACGGCTGCCAAAGGCGATAGGATTCTTGTTACGGTTTTAACTAAAAAAATGGCAGAAGCGCTTACTAAATATCTTGCAGACTTTGGAGTAAAAGTACAGTACATGCACTCTGACATTGACACCATTGAACGAAATCAGATTATTCGCGCACTGCGACAAGGTGTTTTTGATGTTCTTATTGGGATTAATCTGCTTCGTGAAGGGCTTGACTTACCTGAAGTGAGTCTTGTTGCTATTTTAGATGCTGATAAAGAAGGGTTTTTACGAAGTGAGACCGCACTCATTCAGACCATTGGACGTGCGGCACGAAACATTGATGGTCGGGTTATTCTCTACGCTAACAAAACAACCGGTTCTATGCAACGCGCTATTGCTAAAACTGAGGCACGCAGAGAGAAACAAGATGCTTTTAATAAGGCTAATGGAATTACGCCAAGGGGGGTTACACGAACCTTAGATGAAAATTTAAAACTTGAAGATGCAGGTGAGTTATACAATCGTAGTAAAAAAGCAGATAAAATGCCAGCAGCAGAACGCAAACGATTGCTTAAAGATTTAAATGAGCGAATGAAACAAGCCGCTAAACAGTTAGAATTTGAAGAAGCCGCACGCTTACGTGATGAAATAGCTAAAATCAAACAACTCTAAATTACATTTACATGTATAATTAAGGATATTATTTGGAAGATATGTTAACAAACCTCAGCACCTATGGGTATATTTTGCTCTTTCTCTACTCTTTTGGAGGGGGATTTATTGCTCTCGTTGCCGCAGGAGTACTCTCTTTTATGGGTGAGATGAATCTCTATGTCTCAATACTTATTGCAGGAAGTGCCAACTTTATTGGGGATACTACACTCTTTTATATGTCACGTTATCATAAAAGTGAAGTAATGAAATACATTCATAAACACAAAAGAAAACTAGCTCTTTCGCACCTTTTGATGAAAAAACATGGTTCATGGATTGTTATTATGCAAAAATTTGTTTATGGAATTAAAACACTCATTCCACTTGCCATTGGTCTGACAAAATACGACTTTATGAGATTTACGATTTTAAATCTTGTTGGTACTGTTATTTGGGCATTAGTCTTTGGATTTGGAAGCTACGCTTCGGGTGAAGCTTTAATGAAAGTATTTGAAACAATCTCTGAGAAACCCTATGTTGCACCCATTATTTTAGTCGTGATTGGCGGTAGTATCTGGTTTTACATGGAAAAAGCTACTAAGAAAAAAGTAAGAAAAAAGTAAGAAAAAAGTA
>CAYZUN010000005.1:0-9094 GCA_964481625.1 uncultured Sulfurimonas sp. | reverse complement strand
TAAGAAAAAAGTAAGAAAAAAGTAAGAAAAAAGTACTCAAGGAAATTATTCCTTGAGCTAAACAGTAGGACACACTAATTAAAGCTGTGGCCCTGCTGCAGAATAATCAAATTCACTATCTTCAGTCTGATATTTTTTGAAGTTATCAATAAACATCTGGGCTAACTTATCTCGTTTAGTATCAAACTCTTCTTTATTTTTCCATGCATTACGTGGATTGAGTACTTCAGGGTTAATATCGCCTAATGTTTTTGGAACATGCAGTGCAAATGTGCGGGTCACATCAAATTCACTATTATTAATAGAACCGTTTAAAATAGCATTAATACAAGCACGTGTATCTTTAATGCTCATACGCTTACCTACTCCGTATGCTCCACCGGTCCATCCAGTATTAACAAGATAGACATTAACATTGTGTTTATCAATCTTTTCACCAAGAAGTTTTGCATAAACTGTCGGATGCAGTGGCAAAAATGCCTCACCAAAACAGGCACTAAACGTTGCAACCGGCTCAGTAACACCTCGCTCTGTTCCTGCAACTTTTGCCGTGTAGCCACTTAAGAAGTAGTACATTGCCTGTTCTTTAGAGAGCTTTGAAACCGGAGGTAAAATACCAAATGCATCTGCCGTTAAGAAGATAATATTACTCGGATGTCCTGCTGCTAATGTCGGCTCATGGTTAAGAATATGCTCAATTGGATATGAGACACGAGTATTCTCAGTTTTTGATCCATTTTCATAATCAACCTTACCGTTATCATCAGCATAAACATTTTCTAAAAGAGCCGCTTTTTTTATAGCCCCATAAATTTCCGGTTCACTTTTTGAATCAAGATTAATTACTTTAGCGTAACATCCGCCTTCAAAATTAAAGACGCCATGATCATCCCAACCATGTTCATCATCACCAATAAGTGCTCGATACGGATCAGTTGATAATGTCGTTTTACCTGTACCGCTTAATCCAAAGAAAAGTGCCGTATCTCCAGCTTTTCCAATATTAGCAGAACAGTGCATTGGCATTTTATTATCTAGCGGTAACCAGTAGTTCATCATTGAAAAAATTCCTTTTTTCATTTCACCACCGTACCATGTACCGCCGATAATAGCAATATTATCTTCTATATTAAAGAGAACAAATACTTCTGAGTTGAGTCCATGCTCTTTCCATTTATCATTCACTACTTTACACGCATTTAATACTGTAAACTGCGGCTTAAACACTTCAAGTTCACTTGGCGTTGGACGAATAAACATATTTTTAACAAAATGTGACTGCCATGCAATCTCAGAAATAAATCGAACTGAATGTTTGCTTGCAGCACTTGAGCCACAATAGACATCAGTGACATAAAGATCTTTATGAGAAAGTTGATCAAGTGCCACCTGATGTAACTCATCAAAAATTTCTTTAGAGATTTTTCGGTTAACATCACCCCATGCAATAAATTTATTTGATGGCTCTTGGTCAACAAAATATTTATCTTTAGGACTTCGTCCCGTAAAAATTCCGGTATTTACCATCATTGCACCACTGTCGGCTAACTGGCATTCACCATTGTTTAACTCATGTCTGATTAACTCATTGTAACTTAGGTTATGAAAAAGCTCATTAGAATCTTTAATGCCTAAGCTTTCTATTTCCGTCCTATCCATTTTGTGTAACCTTGTTTTTAGTGTTTATGATATAGCCCTATTCTGCTTACAAAAAAAATCTACATGTAACCAAAAAGTACTTATGTGAAATTATAACAGTCTTATTTATAAAATTAGTATAAAGAAAGAAAAAACATTAAGATTATAACAATTGCAAGTTTAAATGATAATAATAATTATCTTTTAATAATCATTATTAAATAAATACGGAACTAAATTAGTAATATATTTTTTTATTTTATTGATAGATCTTATTGTTTAAAAATCTCCACAATAAGTTCACAATTACTTTTTATACTGTGACAATCCAAAACAGGAGGATAACAATGAAACCGATGAAAAGCTTCATCGTTATGATGACAATAGCACTTTTAAGTGTGAGCAGTCTTTATGCAGATGCTGCAAAAGGACAGAAAGTTTACTTGAAAAAATTCAAGTCTCAATTTGATATAAATGGTGCAAAATTTGCAGCAACGTACTCTCAAGATGAGTGGGAAGAGCTCTTTGAAGATGATGCTGAAGGTTTCATTAAAGAATTTTCACAGCGTTATCCAAAAGCAGCACCCTATTTAAGCAACCCAAAAACGCTTAAAAAGATTATGCTGATTCAAGATTTCGTAATTGAATATGCAAACGACTCAGGAAATGTTCCTAGTTGTTAAGCGTTTTGCTCCAATACGGAGTAAGCTTTAGTGCCCTAGTGGCTAACGTAGCTACTTGGATTTCATTCAAGTAGCGTATAAATTAAATAAAAAGGATTTATTATGAAAGTATTATTTGCAATTTTAGGACTTACAGCTATGTTAGCGGCATCTGATGGTGGAGCGCTTTATAAAAAATGTTCAGCATGTCATGGTGCTAACGGTGAGAAAAAAGCCCTAGGTAAAAGTATGGTCATTAAAGATATGAGTCGTAACGATTTGGTTGCAGCAATGAAAGGCTACAAAGACGGAACGTATGGTGGTGCAATGAAAGCACTTATGAAAGGTCAAGTTGCATCACTTAGCGATGCGGATATTGAAGCGATTGCTGATAATATCAAATCTAAATAATATTCAAAGAGCTCAGGGTGGGCTCTTTAATTCCATCCCAATCAAACCCCTTAAATAACGATTCAAACACCGCATCCATCTTAGCCTCAATTCGCAACTTCTGTTTACTCAGTGGATGCACAAAGCTAATGGCATTTGCATGTAACAGCAGTCGATGACAATCCAACTTTTCTCGAAACAGTCTGTTATGTTCACCCCGTCCGTGCGTTGTGTCGCCGACTATTGGATGCATAAGATGTTTCATGTGGCGGCGTAGTTGATGTTTTCGTCCTGTTTTTGGAAAGAGTTTTACTAATGAATAGCGGGCTACTTTGTAACGGCTCACCGGATATGGAAGCTCAACGATTGCAAGACGTTTAAACTCGGTTACGGCTTCTTGCGCTTCTTTATCTTGTTGGGCTTTTTTATCGGTCATTTTATCTAACTGCTCTTTTAATGCGTAATCAACCGTACCGCTCTCATCAATATAACCGCGCACAATGGCAATATACTCTTTCTCGCTATCATGAGATTTAAAAAGCTCACTCATCGCTTTAGCCATCTCTTTGGTAAGTGCAAATATCAGCACGCCTGATGTCGGTTTATCGAGTCGGTGAATCGGATAGACATAGTGTCCAATCTGGTCACGTACCAACTGCAAGGCAAACTCTGTTTCAGTTTTATCTATCATGGAGCGGTGCACTAACAATCCTGAGGGTTTATTTATGGCTACTAAATGCTCATCTTGATAAAGTATTTCTAACATTACTATTTACATGTAAATTCAAAATATAATCTCAAACTTACTCCCCTCACCTAGTTTTGATGTCACATCAATGGTATAACCATACTCATTAGCAATTTTAAAGACAATATGCAGCCCAATTCCAAAACCGCCTTCATGAGTATTTGCACGGGTATAACGCTGAAAAATCTCATCAATTTTCTCTTCTTCAATACCCACACCACTATCTTCTATAATGAAATTTTTTGAACTCAATACATATTTAATAGTTCCACCATTTTTATTGTACTTAATGGCATTACTAATTAAGTTATCAATCAGACGTGCTAGTTTGATCTTGTCGCATGTCACTATCACATTCTTGGCAATAGTGCTATTTACATGTAATTTTTTCTGGGTCGCTTTCAAATTAAAATACTCAATACGCTCATAAAGAAGTTTGCTAACATTAATAGCTTCATCTTGTGAAACACGTTTACTATTTAGCAGCAGATAGGTTAAATCATCATAAATCGTTGAAATTGTACGTGCAGCTATCTCAATGCGGTTCATCTTTTTTTGTGTTTTTTCATCAAGCTGTTCTTTGTCAATCATCTCTAAATTGGTCATAATGGCAGCAACGGGAGTGTTTAGCTCATGGGTTGTATCTTTAATAAAATCATCAAGCAGTGTAATGGCTTCACGAAGCGGTTTAAAAAATAGATGGGAAAGATACCAGCCTAAAAGCAATAGTACTACAAAAAGAGCGGTTCCCACCCAAAAAATTTTAAAGAGAGCACTGCGTTTCCAAAGTCCATCATCTTGTGTCTCAAAAACAACATAACTCTCTCCTAGCTCATACGACGCTAAGGGAATGACAAAATGAATGACCTCACCATCAAGTGAAATAGCACTCTTAAAATCAATTTTTTCACTTTGTAGCAATGAGTGTATAGGGAGTTTATTCATATCAAACAGTGCTGTAGGGTATGCCAAATCAATAGGAAAGACTTTGTCATCTCCTTGCATCCAACGTTTTAAGCGCGGCACATACTGTTCACTTTGCAACTGCATAGACAAACGGTGCTGTGAGAGCATCAACTCTTTAGAGTATTGATAGTAAATGGTACTAAGTAACAGTAAAATCATCACCGACATCAAGGCATACAGAATTACAAAAGAGCGAAATGTCTTATGCTGTGCGAAGTTGATAGCCGAGTCGCTTATGACTGACAATTTTATCCTTTCCAATACGTTTTCTCAAGTTCTTAATGTAGGTACGAAGTGCCGTATCACTAGAAGTCTCATCATAATCCCAAAGATACTCTAAAATTACTTCATGGGCAATCACTTCACCGCGACGCTGTATTAAAAGTTTCAGCAGTTTTGCCTCTTTCTGATGTAAAGAAATCACCTCATCATCAATGTAGAGTTCAGCATTGGTATCATTATAAGAAATATGTTCATCAATTGCTATGCGTTCATCCACATGGTGAAAGAAATTACGTTTACGAATGCTCTCAATTCGCAACAGCAGCTCTTTGAGTGCAAACGGTTTTCGAATGTAGTCATCGGCACCACTCTCATAACCCGCTTCAACATCATCAATGGCGTTAAGCGATGTAATAAAAATGGCAGGAGTCTCAACACCGTTTTTGCGACTCTCTTTGAGAAGTTCAAACCCATTGGGAGAAGGAACATTCACATCTAAAAGCAGCAGATCAAAACGCTGCTCATACAGTTTTTCTTGTGCCTCTTCACCACTAAGAACTGAAACTACATCATAGTCTTCATCTTCTAAAAATTCTGTAACGGTCTCGTTTAGATTGCTGTCATCTTCTAAGAGTAATATTTTTGCTTTTTTCATAATAACTCCATAGGTTTTTTATTCTTATATTATAGCACTTTCTTAAAGTAGCAAAAGTAGCAAAAGTATCATATTTTATCCCTAGTACTAACTTTCTCCTTTATCCATTGCAAAGTCTCTTTTTGCTAAAATAAAAACTAACTAACTGCAATTTCTCTCCATCTTTAAAATGGATATTCATCTTATTTTAACTTAGAATTGTTCATTTCTTAGTATGAATTTAGGTTACCAGTCCAAGATTGAACAATTTTTGAATTGGTTAGCTTTTAATAAAGTTACGAAAGTCCCTATTTATGGTCTTTCTTAGTTATTCAATTTTAATCAGACAATTCCTGTTTCCGCAACCAATCAAATACTCATAATATTACTGATTAAATACAACCTCTCTACACATATTCTACACACTCTTTATCTACACTAACACTAGAGTTTTTTCAAAAGTTTTAACCAACAAAGGAGCTGAAATGAAATCTGAATGTGAAGATGGTGTTTGTGTAACTAACAGATATGACATTGAACATAACAACGCTAAATATACCTGTCCTATGCACCCAGAAATTATTCGTAATACACCCGGAAGCTGTCCTAAATGTGGTATGGCACTTGAACCAATGCTACAATCAATGAATGAGCAAAACCCCGAACTCTCCTATATGAGTCGACGTTTCTGGCTTAGTTTAATTCTTGCACTTCCTCTTTTCATCATTGCAATGATTGCAGATCTTACACCTTCACTACTGCCCCAATGGCTCAGTATGAAAATAGTACAGTGGATCGGATTTTTTCTCTCTACTCCCGTCGTACTTTGGGGTGGATGGCCATTTTTTGTACGAGGCTATCAATCTGTTAAAACATGGAATCTTAATATGTTCACCCTCATTGCATTAGGGGTTGGCGTGGCATGGATATATAGCATTGTGGCACTCTTTTTTCCTGAACTTTTTCCACCAAAAATGCAGATGACAACGGGTTTAGTACATGTATATTTTGAAGCAGCGGCAGTCATTACTACGCTGGTTTTACTTGGTCAAGTACTCGAACTGCGTGCACGGGCCAATACCAATGAAGCCATACAACTGCTTCTAAGTCTTGCCCCAAACCAAGCCCATCTCATTCATTCAGATGGAACCCAAGAAGATGTTTCCATAGAGAGCATTAAAATTGGAGATAAACTTCGCATCAAACCCGGCGAAAAGATTCCAATAGATGGCGTAGTACTCGAAGGAGAGAGTCATGTCGATGAGTCGATGATAACAGGCGAGCCAATCGCTTTGAAAAAACTACCAAATGATCAACTAATTGGCGCTACGCTAAACGGTACCGGTACACTCGTTATGCAAGTCCAAAGAGTCGGTGCAGATACACTTCTTTCACAAATTGTAGATATGGTAGCAGCTGCTCAACGATCTCGTGCACCCATTCAAAAGCTGGCTGATGTAATCGCTTCATATTTTGTTCCCGCTGTCGTTATAACTGCCTTAGTATCTTTTATATTTTGGAACTTCTGGGGACCTGAGCCCAAACTTGCTTACGCCATTGTCAGTGCTGTTTCAGTCTTGATTATTGCGTGCCCTTGTGCACTTGGTCTGGCAACACCAATTTCCATTATGGTAGGTACCGGACGAGGTGCAATAAGCGGTGTGCTCATTAAAAATGCTGAAGCACTCGAAGTGATGGAAAAAGTCACAACGTTAGTTGTTGATAAAACGGGTACATTGACACAAGGAAAGCCAATGCTCACGCAGATCAAAGCCATGAACGGCTTTGATGAGACAACACTGCTAAGAATGACAGCATCACTTGAAATATCTAGTGAACACCCCATAGCACAAGCCATTGTAACTGCATCAAAAGAAAAAAATATTACTTTAAAAAATGTAGACAACTTTGCTTCTGTCACAGGGAAAGGTGTAACAGGAGAGATTAACGGAAATAAAATCATTGTAGGCAATCTAAAACTTCTCGAAGATTTTAAGGTGCAAACTAGCACTTTGGCTAAAGAAGCACAATTGGTTGCCAAAGAAGGTGCAGCCGTAATCCTCATCGCAATCAACAATAAACCTGCAGGCATTATTGGTGTCTCTGATCCTATCAAAACTTCTACATACGCCGCCATTAAAGCACTTCAAAAAGAAGCAATCAAGATTGTTATGCTCACCGGTGACAATACGACCACTGCAACTATTGTTGCAAATAAGCTTGGAATTGATGATGTTTATGCAGACCTGCTTCCTAATGAGAAAGCCGATGTCATCAAAACCCTACAAAACGACGGTGACATCGTTGCCATGGCAGGAGATGGAATCAATGACGCACCTGCCCTCGCTCTTGCTCACATCGGCATTGCAATGGGAACAGGAACTGACGTTGCCATGAAAAGTGCCGGAATTACTCTGGTTAAAGGCAATCTTGAAGGCATAGTAAAAGCCAGAAAGCTTTCACGAGCTACCATGAAAAATATCAGACAAAATCTTTTTTTCGCCTTTATTTATAATGTGCTCGGTGTCCCTATAGCAGCAGGTCTTCTCTACCCATTTTTTGGCATACTGCTCTCACCGGTCATTGCAGCAGCTGCAATGAGTTTTAGTTCCGTCTCGGTCATTGTTAATGCCTTGCGGTTGAAAAAAGTAGTGTTATAAACTTTGCAGAAGCGTTAAAAATGGCGTACCGTAGCGCTCAAATTTTACTTCACCGACACCACCGACTTGCAACATCTCCTCTTTACTTTGAGGACGCGAGGCGGCCATCTCTTTGAGGGTCTTATCGCCAAAGACGATGTAAGCAGGTACGCCTTGTTCTGATGCTATCTCATGACGTAGGGCACGAAGGGATTCAAACAGATCGCTATCATATTCAAATATCTCCGGTGCCGCTTTTTTAACAGTTTTAGCTTTAACGTTGAGACGATCAGCACGAAGGAGCACCTTCTCTTTGCCTTTTAAAACCGATAAACCGCTATTGGTTAAAAGCAATCCTTGATGCTCATTTACATGTAAAGCTTCAATCTCAAGCATTCTGTCACACAAAACAAACCACTGTTTTTTACTAAATTTCTCACCAATGCCATACACAGAGAGTTCATTATGACCATTGGCTAAAATTTTTTGCTCTTTAGAGCCGCGCAATACATCAATGACATAGTTTTTACCAAACATCTGACCTGTTCTATAGATGGTTGAAAGTAACATCTGTGCTTCAGTCGTAATATCGCACTTTTCATAATCAGGTTCTAAACAGTTGTCACAGTGAGTTGCACATGCTGCTATAATATCACCGAAATATTCTGCTACTTGTTGGTGACGGCAGGTCTCGCTCGTTGCATAACGATGAATAGCATTAAGTTTTTGCAGCATGTGCGCTTTATAGTTCTCATCATCGTTCATATCAATAAAACGTTTCTGCTGAATAATATCGGATGCACCAAAGAGTAAAACCACATCGGCACTATCACCATCGCGCCCTGCCCGTCCCATCTCCTGATAGTAGTTTTCAATGGTTTTTGGCAGCGACATGTGGACTACAAAACGAATATTGCTTTTGTCAATTCCCATCCCAAAAGCGATGGTCGCTACGATTATTTTAACCTCATCATGCACAAAAGCATGAAAGGTATCATTACGTTCTTGTGTTGGCAATCCGGCGTGATAAGGAGCTGCAGCATAACCTCGTTGCTGTAAGTAGTGTGCAATAGCTTCAACATTTTTTCGTGAAAAGGCGTAAACAATACCGCTCTCATTTTCATGGTCATTTAAAAAGTCTCGTAACTGATCATATCCGTCTTTAATGCGATGACGAACCGTAATGTTTAAATTA
>CAYZUN010000004.1:0-49398 GCA_964481625.1 uncultured Sulfurimonas sp. | reverse complement strand
TCGATTAGCTCTTGGTACTCTTCTTTTGGATTACTGTCTAGCGTAATACCGCCACCACTTTTATAAATTAATTGTTCTTCTTGTTTGTCAATAAAACGTATCATCACGCTTGCCTCTAACTTATTACCGTCAAATACACCAAATACTCCGGTGTAATAATCTCTTTTATAATCTTCAATTTTTTCTATAATTTTAACAGTACTTCGTTTTGGAGTACCACTGATGCTGCCAGCGGGTAATAAGGTTTTAATAATTTCTCCTAAGTTTTCATTCCAACTACGAGGTAGTGTTCCTTGAATTTTAGAACTTACATGTAAAAGCTCTTTCTTACCTGCACTAATTTTATGAATATAGCGAAATTTTTTAACGGTAATCTCGTTTGCAACCATTCCCAAATCATTTCTAAGAAGATCCACTACCATAATATGTTCAGCCATCTCTTTTTGATTAGATAATATTTTTTTTTCTGCATTCTCAATTGATGCGTCAATTGTCCCTTTCATCGGGTATGTTGTAATAATTCCATTCTCAATTTTAATAAAAGGTTCAGGCGAAAAACAGACAAATTGCTCTTTTACATGTAATTTGTAAGGGGCATCGGCACTTTCAAATATCTCTTGGAGCGATAGTTTTGTCTCAATTGGAGTAGGTTGCGTTAAATTTAACAGATAGGTTTCACCATCTTTTATTTTTGAGATAACTTGATTAAATTTATTTTTATAATTTTCATAAGAAATAGGATGTTTTATGAGGCTTTTATCTTTACATTTAGGACTTTTATTTGTATTGATGGCATACTCAATACCGTGTTGCTCTAACTCGTCGAGAGGATATACATGTATTTTCTCTCCTTTAAAATCGGTGTAAAAGAGAAACGGGATATTTTGCGATGCTAGGTGTGAAAGGGTTTCAAACGTCATGTATTAATTTTTTTAATACTGCCATACGTATTAAGACACCATTTTTTACCTGTTCGAGAACTTTACAACGTCTATCAGACAGTAGAGCATCATCAATGTCAATATTTCTATGAACAGGACCGGGGTGTAAAATAATAATGTTACGGTTGCCTATAAACTCTTTGGTAATACAAAAATCACTTGCATAATCTTTTAGTGATGCATAGCTTTGTGTTGAGTGTCGCTCTGTCTGAGTTCGTAAGCTCATAATAATATTCGTTGTATCAATAATATCTTTAAGATTCGATGTAGTTTTAAGATCCGTTTGTGGTAAAAACTGCGGAGGAGCCACTAAAGTAATATCAAGACCAAAACGCTGCAATAATTCAATGTTGCTATTAGCAACTCTTGAATTTTTAACATCTCCAACAATGGCAATTTTTTTTCCTTCAACATTGCCAAAATGCTGTTTAATAGTAAAAAGGTCTAAAAGTGCTTGAGTTGGATGTGCATGAGCACCATCACCGGCATTGATAATAGAGGCTCTAGTATGCTGTGAAAGAATTTGGGGAACTCCCGCATTTGCATGACGGACAATTATTGCATTTGGACCCATGGCATCAAGATTGGTTGCCGTATCAACCAGCGTTTCCCCTTTTTTAGTAGAACTTTGCGCAACATCAAGATGTACCATTTCGGCACCTAATCGTTTTGCTGCAATCTCAAATGAACTTTTAGTACGGGTCGAGTTTTCGAAAAAGAGTGTAATAACAATTTTATCGTTGAGTATTCGATCGAATCTCTCATCAGAATATCGCGCAGCATCTTTAAAAATTGTATTAATCTCTTGGATGCTAAAGTCATCAGTACGTATTAAATGCTGCATGGTTGCTCCAATATTTTGTGTAATTATAACATCAATTATTTAGCAATGCATCTACGATAGTTGTTAAATCATTTTCTAAGATGTAATAAGGGGTAAATTTTGCATCAAAATAGGGTTTTGATATGGTTTCAAATGCGGTTCCATGTTTACAATTGAGTGTAAATATGTGGGGAATGCGACGTTGTTTAAGCAGGTTAAGACTTAAAAGAGTGTCATTGATACAGCCTAAATTACAGTGTGACACCAATAGTGTTTTGGCATTAAAATGCTCGATGAGATCAATCATCATCAAATGTGAATCTATAGGAACCATAAGACCGCCAGCACCTTCGATAATGACAATATCACACAGAAGCTCTAATTTTTTTAATGCTGCATCTATAGCTAGAAGGTCAATATCTTTCGCACTATTTGCGATAAAAGGAGCAGCAGCTAAAGAGAATTGGATAGGGACAATGTCATTTACATGTAGATGGGTTAGTTCAGGATTTAATGATTGTGATAACTCAAATAGCTCTTGTCCATCAGGGGGTAGTGAAACAACACCAGTTTCAATGGGTTTAAAAGCACTTACCCTATATCCACGTGAAGCAAATTCTTTTAAAAGAAGTTTGGAAGTATACGTTTTTCCAATGTCTGTATTTGTGGCAGTGACAAATATTTTAATCATTTAAATTATCTCTTTTTAGTTATAATTTTTAAAAATATTACACTATATTAGGTTTGAATATGCAAAAATTTGAGAAATTTAATACAAAACTTGTCCAAGATTTAGGAAAAAAAGAGGGACCAATCAGTCCAGAGATTGTTAGTTCAGCAGCATTTGCATATGGTACCCCTGAAATAGCGGAGGGTGTCTTTGATGGTAGTGTCAAAAAGTCACTTTACTCTCGTATGGGAAACCCAACATCAGCAAAACTTGAAGTAATTTTAGCAGATATGGATGGTGGCATTGGTGCAATTGCTACAAGCTCTGGAATGGCAGCGACGACATTGGCAACAATGTCACTTTTAAATAGTGGCGATGAAATTATTAGTATCGGTGGACTCTTTGGTGGAACGTACTCATTTTTTAGTGAGACATTGAGTCGCTTTGGGATTACAACGCAGTTCTTTGATGTTGATGAATTGGATGCTATAAAAAATGCAATTAATCAAAAGACGAAGATTGTTTTTTTAGAGAGTGTGGGTAATCCAAATATGCGTTTGCCAGATATTTCTAAAATCGCGGCAATCGCAAATGAGGCAGGAGTTGTTTTAATAATAGATAATACGATTACGCCAATCAGTGTTGCACCATTAGAGTTGGGTGCTGATATTGTTGTCTATTCTACTACGAAAATAATTAGTGGCAACTCTTCCGCACTTGGCGGAGCAGTTGTCTTTCGTGCTATTAAAGAGAATGATAAATTTAGAGGGGAGCGTTACAAAGATATTCATAAATTTATTAAGAAGATGGGAAAAATGGCGCTGATTGCCAATGGGAAAAAAAGAGCATTGCGTGATTTTGGAATGAGTGCGGGTGCCCATGCAAGTTATTTAACAATGTTAGGAATTGAGACATTGGCACTGCGTATGGAGCGAATTGTTACCAGTGTAGAGAAAGTGGCATTAAAACTTTATGAAGCAGGTTTACATGTAAATCATCCTTGCTTGCCAAATCATCCGCATCATGCACGCTATACAGAACTTTTTGAGAATGGCTGTGGTACATTGATGGGAATTGATTTTGGTTCAAAAGAGAGGGCTTACGAGTTTTTACGGCGAAGTAAGATGGCAACCATTACAGCAAATATTGGTGATAGCAGAACATTGGTACTGCATATGGCCTCAACGATTTACAGTGATTTTTCTGATGATGAGATGGCTTTTTTAGGTATTACTGAAGGATTGGTACGAGTTTCTATCGGTTTAGAGAATCCTGAAGATATTATTGCTGATTTTTTAGAGGCGGCACAATAGTTTAAGCTAGGATACACCTAAAGGTCGATACATTTAAATTAATAAAAATTAGGAAATTATTTTTGAGTACAAAAAGAGATTTAGAATTAGAGGGTGAATTACTAGCAAGTACACCAAAGATGTATAAGGTTTATTTGCTTAATGATGACTATACTTCGATGGACTTTGTTACTGATATACTGATGACGATTTTTCATAAGAGTTATCAAGAAGCAGAGCGTATTATGCTTGATATTCACAAAAAAGATAAGGGGCTTTGCGGTGTGTACAGTTTTGAGATTGCAGAGACAAAAATAATGCAGGTCAATAAGCTCTCTCGTGAGCAGGGATTTCCACTTAAAAGTGTTATGGAGGAGGAGTCATGATTAGTGCTGAATTAAACTCGGTATTTCAAAAAGCGCTTCTGTTTGCTAAAGATCAGCGTCATGAATATTTAACGATTGAGCATGTTTTTTTTGCACTGCTTGGTTCTAAAGAGGGTGTCTATGTCATTAAAGAGTGTGGTGGTGATGTCAATATTATGCGTGAAGAAATAGGCAACTACCTGATGAATACTATGGAAAAGCTTCCACAGGATGTGACTCAAGAACCCTTTGAAACGGTGGCACTCTCACGCCTGATTGATAAGATGATACGTCATATTCAAAGTGCTCAAAAAGAGCAAGCTGATGTGGGTGATCTGATGGCAGCAGTATATGAAGAAGAGAATACTTACGCGCATCTTTTATTGATTGAACACGATATTTCAAGAGTCGATGTTTTGGATGTCATTTCACACACCGGTGTTGATACTCAAACTGAAAGTGAAAGTGAAAGCTATTTGGAAAAATTCACACTCAATTTGGTTACTATTGCTAAAGAAGGGAAAATAGACCCGGTTATTGGACGTCAAGAAGAGATTGATCGTGTGGTTCAGACACTTTGTCGTCGTAAGAAAAACAATCCGCTTTTAGTGGGAGAACCCGGGGTGGGTAAAACTGCTATTGCTGAAGGTTTAGCGATTGAGATTTCACAAAATAGAGTTCCGAAGATTTTAAAAGATGCTCCTTTATTTGCACTGGATCTAAGTGCCATGTTAGCAGGAACGAAATATCGCGGTGATTTTGAAAAGCGCCTTAAAGGGGTGCTTGATGAGTTAAAAAGCTACGATAATGCCATTTTATTTATTGATGAAATTCATACCCTTGTAGGGGCGGGTGCGGTAAGTGGCGGGAGCATGGACGCTTCAAATCAGTTAAAGCCAGCTCTTGCTTCAGGTGAGCTAAAGTGTATGGGGGCAACAACCTACAGTGAGTATCGTAATGTATTTGAAAAAGATCGGGCATTGAGTCGTCGTTTTGCAAAAATTGATATTGATGAGCCTTCAAAAGAAGATACTTTGTTGATTTTAAAAGGCTTAAAAGAGCGTTATGAGACGCATCATGGTTTAAAGTTTACCGATAAAGCACTTAAGGCTGCAGTAGATCTTTCTAAAAAATATATTACTGATCGTTTTTTACCTGATATTGCCATTGATTTGATGGATGAAGCCGGGGCATCATTTCACCTGAAAAAGAAAAAACGTACTACGGTAACTCCTTTAGATGTTGAGAAAATCATCTCTAAAATCACCGGGGTGCCAACATCAAAAATTGGTGAAGATGATATTTTAAAACTTGCATCACTGGAAAATGACCTTAAAGCTAGAGTAATTGGACAAGAGGGAGCTGTAGATAAAGTGGCACTCGCTATTAAGCGTAGTCGAGCAGGACTTGACCGCGAAGATAAACCAATTGCATCCTTTTTGTTTTCAGGTCCAACAGGTGTGGGTAAAACAGAGCTCGCTCGTTCATTGGCAGATGTTCTAGGTGTTAATTTTGAACGCTTTGATATGAGTGAATATATGGAAAAACATGCTCTTAGCCGTTTAGTTGGAGCGCCTCCCGGATATGTTGGGTATGAGCAAGGTGGTCTGCTAACAGAAGCGATTCGCAAACATTCTTATACTGTGTTGCTATTGGATGAGATTGAAAAAGCGCATCCGGAACTCATTAACATACTGCTTCAGGTAATGGACAGTGCGACCTTAACGGACAACAATGGATTTAAAGCAAATTTTAAAAATGTTGTACTGATTATGACTTCAAATATCGGTGCTACAGAGCGTAGTGTTATGGGCTTTAATGCAGATAGTTCTCTTTCTCGTGATGAAGCGTTAAAATCATTTTTTACTCCTGAATTTCGAAATCGACTTGATGCTGTGGTTGAGTTCTCTTCGCTTGATTTACATGTAGTTAAAGGAATTGTTTCTAAGTTTATTGCTGAACTTAATACCCAGTTAAAAAGTAAAAAGATTACTATTGAATTAACAGCTAAAGCCATTGGTTATATTGCTGAGATGGGTTATGACAAAGAGATGGGTGCGCGTCCATTGGAACGTATTATTCAAGAAAAAATTAAAGATCCTCTTACGCAAGAGATGCTTTTTGGTAAGTTAAAACATGGTGGTAAAGTTACTGTTGATTACAAAAAACAGTTGGAATTTTCTTATAGCTGATGGTTCCACGTTTAAGAACGGCTCTCTCCTTTCCTGATCCAGCAACTGCTTCAGAATCCGGTGTGGTGGCATATGGAGGGGATTTGAGTCCTTCACGATTACTTTTAGCATATCGCAGTGGTATTTTTCCATGGTATAGCATTAATGATCCTATTCTTTGGTGGTCACCTAATCCGCGACTTATTTTGAATTTAGACGATTTTAAACTACGACGTTCATTGAAAAAGAAGCTTAACAAATTTGAAATTCGTTTTGATAGTGCATTTGTTGAGGTGATTACAAGGTGTGGAACAAAGTTTAGAGAAAATCAAAAGGGAAGTTGGATTATTCCTGAAATTGCAGAAGCCTACACAACACTTCATGATATGGGACATGCCCATAGTGTTGAAGCCTATTATGAGGGTAAACTCGTTGGCGGTCTTTATGGTGTTTGCATTGGTAAGGTCTTTTGTGGGGAGTCGATGTTTGCCGATATGAGTGATGCTTCAAAAGTTGCCTTTGCGCATTTAATAGAACACTTAAAAGTAAAGGGCTATGATTTTATTGATGCTCAGATTCCAACAGAGCATCTTAAAAGTTTAGGGGCGATTGAAGTGCATCGCGATTACTTTTTAAGTCGCTTGAAAGATTCTACAAAAGACATTGATGCTGTTGCCCCTTGGTAGATAATTCATGGTAAAATCATGAAAAATTTTAAGGATTAAAATGAAATATATTTTTACATCTGTTTTTGTGGCAGTTATGATGATGGGCTGTACAACAAAAGAGGTTAATAGTAACACATTAAAGATTACCGAGGGTATGAAAGATATTGCTAATGAAGGAGTAAAAGCTGTTAACTCTGGTAGATAAGTTTTAAAAATAATGTATTATTAAATGTTGTTTAAGCATTATAAACCTATACTTGTGACATCTTAAAAAAACAAAGGATATCTATGAAAAAAATTATTGTAAGTGCTATCGCTGTGTTGGCATTAGCGACTATGGCTTCTGCTACGGTTAACAATCAGACAGGTTGTGGTCTTGGATCACAAATTATTAAAGATGACAACAGTGCTGTAATGTTATCAATTCAAGCAACAACAAATGGAACATCGGGTAATCAGACATTTGGTATTACTTCAGGAACTTCGGGTTGTACTAAAACAAAATTTGTGATGAATGAAAGAGCAGCAGAATTTGTTGCATCAAACATGGACCAGTTAGCTAAAGAAGTAGCCGTAGGTCATGGTGAGTCTGTAGATACACTGGCGGAACTTTTAGAAGTAGAAGACAAAGTAACATTTGCGGCATCACTGCAATCAAACTACACTGCTATCTATACATCACAAAATGCTAACATGGCAGATGTATTAGATAATATCTCAACAGTAGCACTTTAATTTTTAGTTAATAATAGACGGGAACTTCCCGTTTATCTACTTTGGTCTTAAGGCTTCTTCTATTACACGAATATTTTTACTAAGCTCTCTTTTTATTATTTCTGTTTACGCGGAAAGTTTTGTAAAGGTGTATCAACACAAAGCCGAAGCTCTCAATCTTTCACAATCGCGCTATTGGCAACTTTTATTGCATATGAATGATGGTGTCAGTGAAATTGATGATGAACAGTTCTTTCTTTCTCGTGAGGGAAAGTCTAATGCAGCAAGTGAACTGAATGCTACAATTGAAGCACTGCTCATTGAGAGTGTTTTTGATGACAATGCAACAGCATGTCGTTTCCCTGCACGTAAGACTTGGTTACAAGAGCAATTAAATATTCAAAAATTTCCAAAAACCAACTGTCAGGCATTGGATGAAATGCTAAAACGGGTAGACCCGAAATCGGCAACCTTTGTATTTCCCTCTGCACATATTAACTCTCCGGCATCAATGTTTGGACACACCTTTTTAAGAATTGACTCTTCATATAGTTCTAAACTACTCTCACATGCTGTTAATTATGCTGCTACCGCAGATCAAGATAGCGAAAATGGTGTTGTTTTTGCCATTAAAGGACTCTTTGGAGGTTACAGCGGTGTTTATTCGCTTTTGCCCTATTATGAAAAATTAAAAGAGTACCGCGATACGGAAC
Organism: uncultured Sulfurimonas sp.; assembly: GCA_964481625.1. Lineage (GTDB taxonomy): Bacteria > Campylobacterota > Campylobacteria > Campylobacterales > Sulfurimonadaceae > QNZR01. Next base: position 41,041 of record CAYZUN010000004.1, on the reverse strand, counting down.
AGCGTGATATTTGGGAATATGAGCTGAATTTAAGTGAAGCCGAAGTGAGACGAATGCTGCTGCATACTTGGGAGCTTGGAAACAGCTTTTCATGGTACTACTTTTTTGATGAGAACTGCTCTTATAATATGTTGTGGCTTATTGAAGTGGCTAGACCGACGGTGCACTTGAGAGAGAAGTTTTTTTATCATGTGATGCCAATTGATACGGTGTTTGCTTTAGAGGAAGAGGGTTTGATATCACAAAAACATTTCCGTCCTTCAAAACGCCAAGTACTGCTCTCGTATGAAAAAATTTTATCGCAAGATATATTGGAGCAGGTTACGGCAGTAGCACGAGGAGAGCGTGAGACTCATGCAGTATTGAAAGAAAATAGTACCCTGCAAGAGAAGCGTTATATGCTTGAAGCCTCTTCTGAACTTTTGGAGTACCTGTATATTGAAAATGAAATTAATAGTGATGAATACAAAGAACGGTTTCATACCGTATTGCAAGCACGCTCAAAATTGGGTCAAGGTGAAGCAATAGTCATTAAAGAACCAAGCAATCCCGATCAATCGCATCGGGCTAATCTACTAACGCTGCAAACAGTTTTACAAGAGGGTGAGCTAGGTTTTATGTTTGGCTTTAGACCGACATACCATACACTTTTTGATAGTGATACCGGACTCTTACGTGGAACACAAATTGAATTTCTTAACTTTTTGTTATCATATTCAAAAGAGAAAGAACTTGAGATTCAAGAGATGACAATACTCTCTCTTGCCTCTATTGCGCAGCGTAGTACATTTTTTAAACCATTTTCATGGCGTACAAGCTTTGGGTTTGATCGTAACTATCTTAGAGATGAACTATTTTTTAAAGCATCTGTAGGTGCCGGATTTAGTTGGGGAAATGAGTGGAGTTATGTTTACACTCTAGCCGATCTGTTTTCTTACATGAATAATTCATCGTCTATGGGTCTTTCGGCTTCTTTAGGAGTAGTATTGTATGAAACGGAGCACTTTAAAACAAACATAGAATACAGCGAACGACTCTATGTGGATGGCACGATGCAGAGCCTATTGAACGTTTCACAACTTTGGAGTATGGATGACAACTATGCATTAAAGCTGCAATATGATTATGTTGAGTACCTTCTTGGACAAAAACGAACGGCAAAATTTGTATTTGATTACTTTTTTTAAGATGCTTTGATATAATCATAAAAATAAATATTATAAGATGGAATTTACATGTATATTGAGGAACTAAAATTTTCGTTATGGGCAGACTTTATAGAACGTAATTTTATTACAACGGGTTTAAGAACTTACATTCAAAACGGTGTTGTTAACGGGGCTACGTCAAATCCGGCAATTTTTAAAAATGCGATTTTAAACTCATCTGCATACAAAGAGCAGCTTGCTACTTTAAAACATTTGACTCCAAAGCAGCAGTATGAAGCCGTAGCAATTAAAGATATTCAAGCAGCTGCCGATGAACTTAGAGCACTTTATGACAGTGGTGATAGTGGTTATGTGAGTATTGAAGTCGATCCTTTTCTTTGTGATGACGCGATTGCGACTATTGATGAAGCAAAACGTCTCTATAAAGAGATTAACCGTCCCAATGTGATGATTAAAGTACCGGCAACGAAAGCCGGTTATGTAGCGATGCAAGAACTTGTCGCATCAGGTATTGCCGTCAATGCAACATTAGTATTTAAAAAAGAGCAGGCATTAGGCTCTACAGCGGCATTTAAAAAGGGTTTTGAAGCAAGTGGAAAAAGTGTTGATACGGTAATTAGTATTTTTGTCAGTCGTATTGATAGAGCTCTTGAGGGCACGCTAAGCGAGAAGGGCATAACTCCTTCAAAGGCCGGCATCTACAATGCGTCACAAATATATGATGCTATTATGGATGAAGATGTCCCTCAGTGTCGTACCCTTTTTGCAAGTACCGGCGTTAAAGGCGATGCACTGCGAGCGTCCTATTATATTGAGGAGATGTTAGCATACAATAGTGTCAACACCGCTCCGCTAGAAGCACTTGAAGCGTATATTAAAACGGATGTAAAAGACAAAAAACTTCCAATTAGCAGCAGTGAAGTGACGGAACTTTTTGCTGCGATAGAAAAAATTGGTATTGATTTTGATGCCCTTTTGCAAGGTCAGATTGATGATGGACTTGAACAATTTAAAGTGGCATTTCAAGAGATTCTTGAGGCACTGAAATAGATATTTAAAAAAGGATAGATGATGCAAAAGCATGATTTTGATATAGATTTAGATGAATTGACTTATGAGACACTTAAAAAAATTAGAGGCTATCTCAAGCGCCTTGTTGATGCCGGCGGGAGTGATTTACATGTAAAAGCAAACTCGGTAATTCGTGCACGTATTAATGGAGATATCGTTCCTCTCTCTGGTGAAGTACTCTCTAAAAGTGATGCAATGACGTTTGCTAAAGAGCTGCTTCGCACCCGCTTTGGTGAATTTGTTGAAAATAAAGAGCTGGATCTTGTTTATCCGTTTGATGAGAATACCCGTTTTCGTGTGAACATTTTTTTTCAAATGGAAGGTGTCTCAGCTGTATTTCGTGTTATTCCGGTTCGTATTCTCTCTATTGATGAGCTAAAACTGCCAAGTGTACTGCATCAACTAGCAGAAAAAGAAAGAGGTTTAGTGTTAGTTACGGGTGTAACCGGTAGTGGTAAATCAACAACACTTGCTGCAATTATTAATGAAATCAACTGGAAACGTCGTAAGCATATTATTACGATTGAAGATCCGATTGAGTTTGTCCATAAAGATCGAAAATGTATTGTAAACCAACGCTCAGTAGGGCAAGATACTAAGTCGTTTGGTTTGGCACTTCGTGCGGCACTTCGTGAAGATCCTGATATTATTTTAGTAGGTGAGATGAGGGATTTAGAGACGGTAGAGATTGCACTGCATGCAGCAGATAGCGGTCACTTGGTTTTCTCAACACTGCATACACTTGATGCTAAAGAGACAATTAATCGTATTATCGGAATGTACTCCAAAGAGGAGCAAAACAGAGTGCGTATTACACTCGCTTCAGTTTTAGAGGGGATTATCTCTCAACGTCTCATTCCAACCGTCGATCGAAAACGGGTTGCGGCATTAGAGGTAATGCTGCCGACCTCTTTTGTGCAACAACTTATTTTAGAAAATAGAGACAGTGAGATTTTAGACGCGATTGAAGCAGGAAAAGAGATTTACGGGTCACAAAGTTTTGATCAGGGAATCTTAGATATCTATAATGCTAAAATGATCTCCAAAGAGGAGGCTTTTAAATATGCGACATCGCCATCTGATATGAAATTACGTATGGATGGCATGGTATCTGTAGATAGAAGAAAAGATGCAAAGAGGCTTAAAAATGAGACATCAGAAGAGGAAGAAGAAGCTTTGTTCCATGAAGATGAGATTTTTGCTTTAAAATCATAATTTTTATCTGAATTTAAATATAAAAAAGGTAAAATTCCATTCATTTTATTAAAAGGATTTACCTATGTTAGAAGGTATTATTAGAGAGAGTATTGGCAAAAGTGGGACAAATACACTACGCCGTGATGGTTATCTGATCGCTAACATTTACGGAAAAGGGCTTGAGAATATCAACGCTGCATTCAAAATGAATGATTATATCCGTACTGTTCGTAAAAAAGATACGTTAGCATTTCGTGTAACTATTGATGCAAAAGAGATGAACCTTGTTGTTCAAGATTACGAAGTTCATCCAGTTACCGGAAACCTTTTACATGTAGATTTAATGGTAGCACAGCCAGGTGTTTCAGCACACTATATGGTTCCAGTTGTTACTGAAGGTATATCTATTGGTCTTAAAAATAAAGGTTTATTAAACCTTGCTAAAAAGCGCTTACGTGTTAAAGGTGCGATTGAAAATGTACCAAATAGCATTACTATAGATGTATCACCACTTGATCTTGGGGACTCTGTATTAATTCGTGATCTAGTTGCAATCGAAAACGTAACTTTTACAGATGCTGATCGTGTATCTGTATTAAGTATTATTAAAGCGAAATAGTAATGCTTATTGTCGGTCTGGGAAATCCCGGACAGGCATATCAAAATAATCGTCATAACATCGGTTTTTTAGTTATTGATGAACTTGTGAGGCGTTTTAACGCTTCTGAAATCAAAAAATCTTCATTTGAGGGTAACCTCTATAAATTTGATTCCCATTATCTTTTAAAACCGACTACCTATATGAACTTATCAGGCCGCTCTATTCTTGCGGTTAAAAATTTTTACAAAGTTGATGAGGTCATCGTCATTCATGATGATCTGGATCTTCTTTTTGGAGCACTGCGCTTTAAAAAAGGTGGTGGTCATGGTGGTCACAACGGTCTTAAATCTACTGATGCTGCAATTTCCGCAGAGTATGTAAGAGTTCGAATGGGTATTGGAAAACCACAACATAAAGGTGAGGTGGCATCTTATGTATTAAGTGATTTTACATCACAAGAAGAACCCTTTGTTAATGCTTGGATACAAAAATCTTCTGATGCTGTTGAATTACTCTTAAAAGATAGTGTCGAAAATGTCGCTTCTAAGTACTCAGTCAAAAAAATTGAGATAGAATAAGAGAAAATTTCTTTTCATTGGCGGGTCATGTTAGTATTTAGATATATTGCACTTCATTATCTAAAATATTTCACTGTTATTCTCTTTGCATTTATACTCTTTAGTGTCGGTTTTGACTACATTGGGGTTGGCAACCAATTGCCTGATTCTGCCAATTTAGTACTGATGTATATTGTCTACAAAGTTTTTTACTCTATTGATATGCTGCTGCCATTGACACTTATTTTTGCGATGATTGCTACGAAAGTATCGTTTATAAGAAACAATGCATTAGTCGCATTTTATTCATTAGGATACTCAAAAGTCGATATTTTAAAACCATTCGTTGCTGTTTCAGCTGTTATTATTATGCTTTTTATCGCACTGCATTCGACCTCATTTGCCAGGGCGAATGAATTTGCCAGAAACATCAAGTCTAATGATTCGTTAAGCTATACAACAACCAATCTATTCTTTACTTATAAAAATCAATATGTCTATTTTGGAGAGTTATTTCCGCTTCAAGAACGAGCTGAAGATATTCGAATATTTACAGTTCATGATGCACAACTTAAAAAAGTAGTTACCGCTACGAGTGCTGATTATAGAGATGGATATTGGCATATTAAAGGGGCATATGTCATTACAAAGCCAACCCAACTTACTTTTGAGATGCCTGAAGGTATTACCATTGATACCGAAGTTGAGCTGAAGCTACTCAAAGATTTTAGACCCAAAATCTTAGATCAGGTTTATGAAGGAAAAGTTGATTTTACAATTACCGATGCTATTGATGCGATCGTTTTGTTAAGTAGTGAAAGCCTTAGTATTGATAAGATAAAAAGTGCACTCTATAAAATATTTATTTACCCATTTTTTGTTCCGCCGCTTATTGTTATTATCTTCTTTTTAGTTCCCATCAGTAGCCGTACGATGAGTGTCTCGCTGTTTAGTTTTGGTGCCATTTTAGCGACATTGATGACGTGGGTCGTCCTGTTTAGCCTGATTGAGCTCTCTAATAACAAAGTCATACCAAGTGAGATTGGTATTATTATGCCCATACTTATTTTGTGGCTTATCGCACTTATGATTTGGAAAAAGAATAGAGCTTATCATTGATAGAAGAGCCTTTAAAGCTGACTTTGGATATTATAAATCTATAATTTTCATGAGGTATAACATTGATTAGTTTTACAAAGTTAGCACAAAAATATGGTACTCCCTTATATGTTTATGATCTTGATATGATGAAAAAGCAGTATGAGCAGTTAAAAAGTGCATTTAAGGGGCGTAAGTCGATTTTAGCGTATGCTATTAAGGCTAACTCCAATTTGAGTGTTATCAAACATTTTGCAGATCTTGGTGCAGGAGCTGATTGTGTCTCTATTGGTGAAGTGCGTCGTGCATTACTCGCAGGTGTTGCGCCGTATAAAATCATCTTTAGTGGCGTCGGTAAGCGCGATGATGAGATTAAAGAAGCTTTAGAAAATGATATTTTATATATTAATATTGAAAGCGATGCAGAGCTTGATCGCGTTGAATTGATTGCAAAAGAGCTTAATATTGCTGCACGCGTCAGTATTCGAGTCAATCCCAATATTGACCCTAAAACGCATCCTTACATCTCTACGGGACTGCATGATAATAAATTTGGTGTTGATATTAACAATGCAAAACGAATGTATCTTCGTGCTAATAACTCGCAAAACCTTGATCCTATAGGTATTCATTTTCATATCGGTTCACAACTTACTGAGCTAGAGCCTATTCGTGAAGCGGCCATTATTGTTGCTGACTTAGTGCGCTCACTTCAAACCATTAACATCAATCTAAAATTTTTTGACGTAGGCGGCGGTCTTGGCATTCGTTATGATGATGAAGTTACCATTGAGCCGTATGACTATGCGCAGGCAGTTCTTTCAACCTTAACAGCTTTAGAGCTGACCGTTATTTGTGAGCCGGGACGGTTCCTAACAGCCAATGCAGGGTATTTTGTGACTAAGGTTCTTTATGAAAAAACGAATGAGCAGAAGCGTTTTGTAATTGTTGACGGCGCCATGAATGACCTATTGCGACCAAGTCTTTATAATGCTTACCATAAAATTGAAGCTCTCCAAAGAGAAGGCGAGAAAACTCCCGCTGATATTGTCGGTCCGGTATGTGAAAGCGGTGATTTTTTTGCAAAAAATTATGAGCTGCCACTGATGCAACATAATGACTTGCTAGTAATACATAGTGCCGGAGCTTACGGTTTTGGTATGGGAAGCAATTACAACAGCAGAGCACGTTCGGCTGAAGTAGCAGTTGAGAGTGGCGAAGATCGTCTAATTAGAGAGCGTGAGTGTTTTGATGATCTTATTGCTTTAGAAAAAGAGTATTTGAAAAGTTAAGGTATGTATTTTATTGATGTTCAAGGTACTTTAATTGATGATGTTCATAAACAGCCGATTCGTGGTGCTGTTGCATTAATCCAACACTTAAACTGTGAGCAGATTCCTTATATGGTGATTACAAATAATACAAAACGCTCTAGCGATGATTTTTTAAAGTATCTCAACGGTATCGGTTTGAAGATACCTCAAACGCACTATTTAGATCCTTTGATGACGCTAGAGTCAGTCTTGGCTAAAGAAACTGTTGCAGCCTATGGCGCACAAGAGTTTTTAGATGTTATAGAGCAGATGGGATATAAACTTGATTATAAGAACCCAAAGAGTGTTTTGATTGCAATTAAAGAAGATTTTGACTCACAGGAATACTCTCAGATGATTACTCTTTTACTTCAGGGTGCATCATTAATGGGAATGCATGAGACGACGATTTATGCAAAAAATGCTAAGCGTTATCCCGGAGTCGGGGCTATTTTGAAGATGTTGGAGTTTGCCACATCGCAATCTTACCGGGTTGTGGGTAAGCCGAGTGCAGAATTTTATGCTGAAGCACTGCGCAGACTGAAGTTGCAAGATAGCAGAGCTGCATATGAGAATATCACCATCATCAGTGATGATGTTAAAGGGGATTTGTGCGGTGCTTCGGAGCTTGGTATGAAAACTATTTTTGTTTTGAGCGGAAAGTATCAAAAAGCACAAGAGATACTGCCTCACCTTAAAAAGAGTGAACAGCCTGATGGGGTATACAGTGACATCCAAGATGTTATGGAAGCGGTTTTATAGGAGTGATTATGAAAACATTACAAGATTGTCGTGAAGCGATAGACGCCATTGATAACAGAGTATTAGAGCTTTTAAATGAGCGTATGCATGTGGTTGAGCGTGTCGGTGAGATAAAAAATGAGAGTGGTGGAGCCATTTATCGACCTGAACGAGAAAAAGCAATCATAGAACGTTTGGAGAAACTGAGCGAAAATGAGCTACTCAATAAAGCAGCTATTGAAGCGATCTTTTTAGAAATTTTTGCTGTTGCTAGAAATATTGAACTCCCTGAACGCATCGCATTTTTAGGACCGGAGGGAAGTTTTACCCATCAAGCAGCCGAATCACGTTTTGGTGCTATGAGTGATTATCTCTCACTAGGCTCAATTTACGGTGTATTTAAAACGTTAGAGTCCTCTAGTGCTAAATTTGGTGTGGTTCCGATTGAAAATAGCAGAGACGGCATTGTGGGAGAGACACTTGACCTGTTAGCAAAAAGCAACATTAAAATTGTAGCAGAACTTTACATGCCGATTCATATGTCATTTGCAAGTAAAGCGCGTCATCTTGAAGATATTAAGGTGATCTACTCTAAAGATAAAGGGTTTGGTCAATGTCGTGAGTTTTTACAAGAACATGGCTTAGATAGTATTGAGCATGTTCCGGTAGAGTCAACGGCAAAAGCGGCAATTTTAGCTGCTGATGATCTGAGTTCGGCAGCAATTTGCAGTCATATTGCTGCAAAAATGTATGGTCTGCCTACGATGTTTGAAAATATTGAAGATGTCCATAATAATACGACACGTTTTATTATTTTGAGTGATTTTAAAAATGCTCAGAGCGGTGATGACAAGACATCACTGTTTGTACGACTAAAAGATGCACAGAGGCCAGGAATACTAGCACATTTTTTGCAAGATTTTGACAAAGAAAATATTAATTTAAGTAAAATTGAGAGTCGACCGGCCAAAGATGGTGATGCCTTTGGATACTGGTTTTTTATTGACTTTTACGGTCATATTGATGATGATAATATTCAAAAAGTATTAGCCAAACATACCGATGAAGTAACATGGCTAGGAAGTTATGTAAGAGGGGATCAATGAAATTTAATCAAAAGTTAGAGGGAATTAAAACCTACGAGGCAGGTAAGCCGATTGAGTTGGTTGTACGAGAGTTTGGCATTGAACCCTCAACCATTATTAAACTGGCTTCTAATGAAAATCCAAATGGCTGTTCGCCCCAAGTACAAGAAGCGGTTTCAAAGATTGTTTCTAAAATGGCACTGTATCCTGATGATTCAATGTTTGCTCTAAAAGAGGCACTTTCACGCCGATTTAGTGTTGGTGAAGATGAGCTGATCATTGGTGCCGGAAGTGATCAGGTTATTGAATTTTTAATCCATGCCAAGGCAGATTCGGGTTCAAAAATATTAATGAGTGCGGTAACCTTTGCGATGTATGAGATCTATGCATGTCATGTAGGTGCGACAGTGATTCGCACTTCGAAATATGAGCATGATTTTGATGAATTTTATGCTGCATATGTAGAGCATCGTCCCGCAATTATTTTTATCTGTACTCCAAATAACCCAACGGGTGATGCGGTCAATAAAGAGGCACTGTTTCAATTTTTACACAAGATTGACAGTGATACTTTAGTAGTAGTTGATGGTGCATATATGGAGTATGCAGCATATAAAGATGCTTCTAAAGCAATTGAACCGCAAGAGCTAATTGAAACATTTGACAATGTCATCTATTTGGGTACCTTTTCAAAAGCATACGGTCTTGGCGGTATGAGAGTAGGTTACGGTATCGGTCCAAAAAATATTATTGAAGCACTCTATAAATTACGTCCGCCGTTTAATATTACAATACTCTCTCTTGAAGCTGCAACAGTTGCCTTAAATGATGAAACATTTGTCAAAGAGTCCATACAAGAGTGTTTTGATGAGATGCAGCGCTATGAAACGTTTGCCCGAGATAATGACATTAAAATAATCGACAGTTATACCAATTTTGTTACATTGCTGTTAAATAATAAACAAAATTCATCAGAATTAGCATATGCACTGCTGAAAAAGGGTATTATTATAAGAGATTTAAGCAGTTATGGTCTTAATGCCGTTCGTGTTACAGTAGGTACCAATACGCAAAATACGCTCTTCTTTGAGCAGTTTAAAACATTATTATAATTTACATGTAGGTTTGAATGGATTTTAAAGTTCTCTTCTCTCAGTTAGTTACGCTTTACAGCAAGTTGACATCAGCCCAAAAAATGGTTATTGGCGGTGCAGTGGCTAGTATGGTTGCCTTTTTGATTTTTCTGGTTGTCTATACATCAAGTGGCAATGCAAAAGATAACTATCAGGTACTATTTGATTCACTCTCATCATCAGATGCGGCTAAAGTAATTGAACAATTAGAGAAAGACGGTGTTGATTATAGAGTTGTCAAAGACAATGTTATTGAGGTGCCTAAAGATGTTGTCTATAAAGAGCGTATTGCAATCGCCTCATTGGGTATTCCAAAAGATAGCGGTGTGGGTTTTGAACTTTTTGATAAACAGGAGTTCGGTGCAACGAGCTTTGATCAAAATGTGAAATATTTAAGAGCGTTAGAGGGTGAGCTGGCACGTACTATTAATGCCCTTTCGCCGGTAGATCGCTCTAACGTTAATTTAGCAATTCCCAAAGAGAGTCTATTTGTGTCAAAGCAAATTGAACCCTCTGCATCAGTGATGGTACAACTTAATCCTAATCGATCGCTTTCGCATAAACAGATTCGTGGTATTAAAAATCTTGTGGCCGCAGCAGTGCCGAAATTAACTCCTCAAAATGTTACATTGATTAATTCTGATGGTGAAACACTCGGTGATGAAGATGAGTTGATGGCTATGAGTGAACTCTCTAGTGTGCAGCAAAAATATAAGGCACAGCAAGAGAAGAGAAAAGAGGTGAAAATCGTCAATGTATTAGCACCGTTTATTGGTGGTAAAGATCGTGTGGTCGCTAACGTCACCATTGAATTTGATTTTTCGCAACAGAGTTCTACTTCTGAAGTTTTTGATCCTGAGAGTGTTGTTAGAAGCGAGCAGTCAGTTGAAGAGAAACGTGAAGGTTCTGCTCCAATTTCAACCGGTGGTGTTCCCGGCGTGGTAAGTAATATTGGACCGGTTCAAGGTTTAGAGTCGGCTAAAAGCCAAGATAAGTACACGAAAAATTCATCAACAACAAACTATGAAATTTCAAAAACAGTCTCAACAACAAAAGGTGAATTCTCTCGAATCAAAAGAATTACTGCTGCGGTTGTTGTGGATGGAAAATATCGTAATCAAAAAGATGCTGATGGAAATGATATTGAAGCGTTAGAATATGTAGCATTAGATGAGAGCCAGCTAAGTGCCATTACCTCTTTAGTAAAACAATCCATTGGGCTTGATGAGAAACGCGGTGATCAAATCTCAGTTCGTAACTTTCAATTTGAAGCATCTAAAGCGATGATGATAGGTCAAGATCCTGTCAGTAAAGCATCAACTATTGTAGATATGTATGTGATGCCGTTTGTCCCGTTGCTAAAATATTTGCTTGTTGCGATTATTCTATTTATTGGCTATAAGAAGATTATTCTTCCATTTGCACAGCGAATGCTTGAAGTGACTAAGGAGGAAGATGTTTTTGATAAACCTCTATTGGATTTTGATGATGAAGTTGAAGAAGATCTGGTTGCAAAAGCACAACAGATGCGTAAAAAAGTAGAAGATCAATTGGGCGTTAATGAGAATTTCAACGAGGATGAACTCAAACACGATGTCTTAATTGAGAAAGTTAAAACAATTGCTGAAGAAAAACCTGAAGATTTAGCATCAATTTTTCATGCTCTTATTCAAGAAGAACTTAGTGGCGGCAATGAAATGGTAAAACCTGCTAAGGAGGAGTCATGACACCTACGCAACAAGCTCAGTTTGATGAAATGAGTATGGCAGAGAAGATTTCGATCTTTCTTTTACAACTAGGTGAAGATGCAACAGCTAATATTTTTGCCAATATGGGCATTGAAGATATTACAGAAGTGTCGAAATATATTGCCAATAGTAAGAGTATTGATAAAGCGATTGCTACAGCTATTTTAGAAGAGTTCTATGCTATTATTCAATCAAGTCAATATTTAAGTAGTGGCGGTATGGAGTATGCAAGAGAGATTCTCTATAAAGCTTTAGGACAAGACGAAGCAAAAAAAGTATTAGATCGACTCTCAAAAACCATGGCAAATACACAGAACTTCTCTTACTTAGCCAAAATCAAACCGCAGCAGCTGGCTGACTTTATTGTAAATGAACATCCGCAAACCATTGCTCTTATCTTAGCGCATATGGAGCCAACAGCAGCAGCAGAGGTTATTGGCCTCTTTAGCGATGAACTGCGCTCTGAGATTGCAATGCGTATGGCAAAACTAGGTGATATTTCACCATCAGTGATTAAGCGTGTCAGTGCTGTTCTTGAATCAAAACTGGAGTCGTTAGCATCATACAAAGTCGAAGTGGGTGGTCCACGTGCGGTGGCAGATATCTTTAACCGCTTGGGTGCTAAAGCGTCTAAATCGACATTAGCTCAGATCGAGCAGCTTGATGAAGAGCTTGCCGGTTCTATTAAAGAGATGATGTTTACCTTTGAAGATATTGTAGCCCTTGATGGTACGGGAATTCGAGAGATTTTAAAAGTTGCCGATAAAAATGATTTAATGCTCTCTCTTAAAAGTTCGGCTGAAGAGCTTAAAGAGAAATTTTTCTCTAATATGTCTGAACGTGCCCGCGCTGCTTTTGAAGAAGAGATGCAGTTTATGGGTGCAGTGAAAGTTAAAGAAGTTGAGGCCGCTCAGAGAAAAATTGTTGAAACCGTACAGCAGTTAGCAGAGCAAGGAGTGCTTCAAGTTGGCGAAAATGATGAGATGATTGAGTAGCAATGAATATAGTAACAAAAAAAGAGATGATAAAAACTCAAAATATTAATAAATACAAATTTAAAGTTTTAGCTATTGGCGGACATAATGATGAATCAATGCAGGTTGATACATCTTATAACGCTGAAACGCTACAAAACAATGAGACAGATGAGGTCTCTACGAAAGCCTCTCGTGATGAACTCGTAGAATCGCTCTTAAAAAAGACTGATGATATCTCTTCAAATTTTATTAAAATGCAGATGAAGCTTGAAGAGCAGGAGAGTGAGTTTAAAGCAGAACTTCAACGTGCTAAGAGTGAATCTTACGAACAGGGTGTTCAAGATGGAAAGAGTGCATTGGAAGAAGAGCTCAAAGATTCAAAAATGCAAGGTATGGAGCAATTTTCAAAATCAGTTAAGACGCTAGATGCGAGTGCATCGGAATTTATTACAGCATTAGAGGGAATTAAACAAGAGTTGACATTTGCAGCGCTTGCTATTGCTAAGGAGGTGATTGAAGAGGAGCTTCATGAACACTCTAGTGACATCGCTAAAAAACTCTCTTCTGCTTTGATAGCAGAGTTGAATTCTGCTTCGGAGATTACATTGAAGGTAAATCCCAAAGATCATGGAGCAGTAAGTGAACGCGTGTCAAATCTTGAGCATATTAAAGTGATTTCAGACAGTGCCATTAGTCCCGGCGGTGTTATTGCAATTAGTAATGTTGGTAATATTGATTCAGAGATTATGAAGCGATATGAGCGTATTAAAAAAGCAGCACTCTCAGGCTGATGAATTGGTTAGGTAGATAATGGATATTAAAACATACAATATAGCACAGTTAGAAGATCTAAGTCTCAATATTCGCAATCGTATTATTGAAGTCGTGAGTAAAAATGGGGGACACCTGAGTTCAACCTTGGGTGCAACAGAGTTAATTGTTGCGATGCATAAAGTTTTTGATGCAAGTAAAGACCCTTTTATTTTTGATGTTTCGCATCAGGCATACGCGCATAAGTTATTAACAGAGCGTTGGGATGCATTTGAGACATTACGGCAGTTTAACGGTCTTTGCGGTTACACTAAACCTAGTGAGTCTGAGTATGACTACTTTGTTGCAGGACACAGTTCCACGTCAATCTCTCTAGGTGTCGGTGCAGCTAAAGCCATTGCGCTTAAGGGTGAGAGCGGTAATCGTACCCCTGTCGCTGTTATTGGAGATGGTTCCATTAGTGCGGGTATGGCATATGAGGCAATGAATGAGCTGGGTGATTTAAAGTTGCCAATGGTTATTATTTTAAATGATAATGAGATGAGTATTGCTAAACCTATTGGGGCCATAAGCCGTATGCTCTCTTCAGCGATGGCAAGCCCGTTTTATCAGAAGTTTCGTAACAATATGGAGCAGTTTGTTGATAATTTTGGTGAAAGCGCACACTATATGGCAAAACGTTTTGAAGAGTCATTTAAACTGATTACTCCGGGAATTTTGTTTGAAGAGATGGGAATTGAGTATATTGGTCCCATTGACGGACATAATCTTTCCCAGTTAATTGAGAGTTATGAGATAGCAAAAAACTTAAATAAGCCAGTAATTATTCATGTTCAGACCCTTAAAGGCAAAGGCTATGAGATTGCTGAAGGACAGCTTGAAAAATGGCATGGTGTCGGACCTTTTGATGTTAAAAGTGGTAATAGCAGCAAAAAAAGCAGTAGTAAAAGTGCAACACAGATCTACTCAGAGGCACTTTTACATGTAGCGACTCACAATGAAAAGGTTGTCGGTGTTACCGCAGCGATGCCAAGTGGTACGGGGCTTACAGATTTAATAGAAAAGTTTCCGGAACGTTTTTGGGATGTGGCTATTGCCGAACAACATGCCGTTACCTCCATGGGAGCACTGGCAAAAGAGGGCTTTAAACCGTTTTGTACGATCTATTCAACATTTTTGCAGCGTGGTTATGATCAGATAATTCATGATGTCTGTCTCATGGATCTTCCTGTGGTGTTCGCCCTTGATCGTGCGGGTATTGTCGGTGAGGATGGTGAGACCCATCAAGGGGTTTTTGATATTAGCTTTTTACGTGCCATTCCTAATATGACGCTCTTTGCACCGCGTGATGAGAAGTCGATGCATCAAGCCATTGGGTTTGCAACAGAATTTGCTGCACCATGTTCCCTGCGTTATCCTCGTGGCAGTTTTTCTGATGTCAAGCTTCCTGAGTCACAGCCCTTTAGTTTAGGAAAATCACAACTGCTAATCTCAAATGAGTGTGATACACTTTTCATTGGTTACGGTAATGGTGTGGGACGCGCCAAAGAGACGATGGAGCTAATTGATAAAGAGATTTCACTGTTAGATCTGCGTTTTGTAAAACCACTCGATCGAGACATGCTTTTGCAGATGAGTCAGCATCATAAAAAATGGTACATCTTTAGTGACTCTGCTAAAATGGGCGGTGTTGGAAGTGCAATTTTAGAGTTTCTAAATGAAGAGCGCATTACTGATGTTAACGTAGTGACCTTTGAATATTCTGATGCATTTATTACTCATGGAAATACAGCATTAGTTGAAGAATCACTAGGGCTGCTTCCAAAGCAATTAGCTAAGTGTGTTACGTAGCAGGTGTTCGCATCACCCCCATAAAAAGAATCTGCCCACTCATAGTATCTTTGATAAAAAAGATAAAGGGTCTGTTGATATTAAAAACAATAGGTTCGGGAGGCTTGGTGACATTAGCATCTATGGTGACCGTAGCCGCTGTTGCTTCAGTTCCTTTTTCATCTACTGTAATAAAGGCTTTGTGTAAAACAGAATCTATTTTTAGCGTAGTATTTGACAGGTTACTAAAGTCTGCATTAGCTAAAAAAGGTTGGTTCATCCCTAGCATTTTTAGATACTCTTTAATATTGTAAAGAGGGGTATTAAACTCGAACTTTGGCATTTTAAGTGCTATGTTTTTAGAGGTCATACCCTCTTGGGTCTGCTGATAGATGCTCTCTATGCTGTTTATAGCATTGCTAAACGCTCCTTCATCCGGAAGTATGATTAACATTGAACTTCTATTTTTTTGGTAAGGTAAATTTATTGCTTGGTAGTTGTCTTCTTTTAAGTATTGGTAGTATAACTCTCTTTGATTCATAAAAGCTATCTCATGGGTAGAACCATCTTCTGCTGTAAACGTAGCATCTTTGGTATCATTTTCATAAAATTCAGACAACCATTGTCCTTTAAAGTAAACAGCATTGGTAAGTACAAAGAGTGTTGCATCATCAATTTCCCCTTTAGGAATTATATCTTTGATGCGTTCATGGGTTTTTTCTTCTACCCAGTTATTTATAGCGACTCTTGATGTTTCTGTCTGCTTAACATAGTCTAACGTTTTAACGTTAGCGCCATAGTTAACCTTGATGGTATTGAGATAGCTATCTAAAACAGGAAAATCTTTTTGTGGCCACATTGCGTTTGCCACTTCAAAAGTGTAGTTTTCATCATTTTGGTTTAAGTGCAGGTCTAAACCATTAAAACTGTTATGGAGTTGTTCTTCATGCTCAATCTCAAAGTTCAACACAGAAGCCATCTCTGTTTTAGTATCACCATTTGCTCCGGCATAAACCACTGCTAAAGCTTTAGAGATACTATAAGGAGAGAAAAATATATTGCCCGCCTCATCATCATAAAGTTTGTCAAAGAGAGTAAAGGCAAATTGGTTGTTATTATCTGCGAGAGTTAGTAACTCGTTAGTACTCACTTCAGGTGCGAGGTTTCTTGTTAGATTGGACTCTAGGGTAGTGATGTCTATGTTACTGTTGGTAACATCTTTACTATCTTCTGTACACCCTGTTAGTAATATTAAAGATAAGCCTATAGGCAAGAGTATGTTTTTCATCCTTTTTTCCTTTTTTACAAATTTATTTAACAATACCTTGCCTTAACTGTACGAGGTATAATATTAACGGTTACTATTATATACTATATACTTATTCTTAATTATGAACGCAACATAATAATACCGGCTTGACGTCCTGTTGCACTGCCATCTGCAATCATGACCATTAAGGGAAGCTATTGACAAAATATACAAATAATGTATTTTCTATAATTTTAGAGTCATATACTTTGGTTATAATATGCTTATAAATCAAAAGAGGAGAATTCTATGAGTAATGCTGAAATATTACAAGAAGCCCTTCAATTAGATCCTCAAGAGAGATATTTAGTTGTTGAAACTTTATTAAAAAGCTTAGATAAACCAGATGAGAGTATTGATGCTGTTTGGGCTGATGAAGCAGAAAAAAGACTTCAAAATTATAGAGCTAATAAAACTCAAACAATCCCTTTTGAGGAAATTTTCAATTAATGAAAATTGAATTTTTACCTGAAGCCAAAGCTGAACTTGATGAAGCAATTGAGTACTATGAACTCCAAGTTAAAGGGCTTGGAGCTACTTTTAAAAGTGTGGCAAAATCTACAATCAAAAGAATCAGCACATTTCCAACCGCTTGGTCTGTCGTTTGTCCTGATATCAGAAAATGTATTATGCACAAGTTTCCCTATACTGTACTCTATTCAATAGAAGAAGACACAATATTGATAATAGCAATTGCTCATCAGCATAGATATCCCAATTATTGGAGTGATAGAGTCATTTAAAAAAAGGATGGTAAAAGAAAAGAGGATTATGAACGCAACATAATAATACCGGCTTGACGTCCTGTTGCACTGCCATCAGCGCGATAGGAGAAAAAAGTGTGATGCTCGCATGACGTACAGTGTTGTATTACTTCAATATGATTCTTTGTAACACCGCACTCTTGCAGCTGTTGCATGAGAATTTGATTTACATGTAAAAAAAAGCTATCTTCTTTTTGTAATATCGCCTTACCGTATCCCAAAATTTTTGCCTCTTCATATATCTTCTCATTAACTTCATAACAGTTCTGACAAATTGAAGGGCCTAAAACAGCAACAATATTTTTACTATTGCTATTAAACTCTTCTGTCATCATGGTGATGCTGTTTTTAATGATGTTTTGAAATGCTCCTGCGCGTCCGGCGTGAATGGCAGCAATAGCGTGAGTGTTTTTTTCATAAAGCAGTATGGGGGTGCAGTCTGCCACCATGACCATTAAAGGAACATTTGGCTCGTTGGTAATGATGGCATCACACTCTATGGGTGTTGTGAAGTCATATTCTGTATTGACACGGACTACTTTATTAGAATGAATCTGCTTCATATGAACAAGATTTTCATAATGGTAATGCATTTGTGAAGCGAGTGTTTGATGATTAACAATAACACTATTTGTATCATCACCCACATGAAAGGCGATATTGTTACTCTTTTTACATGTAAATGCGTGAGTTAGTGACGTACCGCACAGGAGTTTACTTTTTAATAGCTTCATATATTACAAGTATAGCACAAAAGTTAGCTACAATATAAAAAAATAAAAGGCATATTTTGAGTCAATTAAGTATGTTACCTATTACTCTAGATGGTGATGATGTCACAAAAAAACGTCAAGAAATACGAGACTATTTTCATAATACACGGTATCTTTATGAGTTACTCTTTACAATGTTTAAAGATGACTCGATTTTTTATAAAAAATCAGAATTGACCCGTCATCCGATGATTTTTTATTTTGGACATACGGCGACATTTTTTATTAATAAATTGATTTTAGGGGGTGTAATTTCTGAGCGTATTAATCCTAACTATGAATCAATGTTCGCTGTTGGTGTTGATGAGATGAGTTGGGACGACATGAATGCCGAGCATTACAATTGGCCGGAAGTCTCAAAAGTCAGAGCGTATCGTGACGCGGTACGTGACGCGGTTGATGAACTTATTATGACTTTGCCTCTTAAATTGCCAATTACTCAAGATGATTCTATGTGGATTATTTTAATGGGTATTGAGCATGAACGCATTCATATTGAGACATCGAGTGTCTTACACCGTCAGCTTGATAGTGCTGATGTGAGATGCATCAAAGCATTCCAAATATCAAAACATTGTGGAGATGCTCCTAAAAATGCACTTGTACATGTGAGTGGCGGTGATGTTCGTTTAGGAAAAAATGAAGATCATCATTTGTATGGATGGGATAATGAGTATGGTGAATGTAAAATACATGTAGAACCGTTTGAGACCTCAAAGTTTTTAGTAAGCAACGGCGAGTTTATGGAATTTGTTCGTGATGGCGGCTATGAAAACAGTGCGTACTGGGATGATGAAGGGAAGAAGTTTTTAGCAATTCATAATGCTACGCATCCTGATTTTTGGGTGAAACAGAGCAGCGGGAGTTTTAAATACCGTACGCTTTGCCAAGAGATAGCTATGCCGCTCAATTGGCCTGTGGATGTCAATCAGTTAGAAGCGATGGCATTTTGCCGGTGGAAATCTGAGAGAGAGGGTACTTGCTATACGTTACCAAGTGAAGCTCAGTGGTATCGTATGGTTGCATTGTGTAATCTTGCTGATAGCAGTGATTTTAATGAGAGCCGTGCCAATATTAATTTGGCACATTATGCATCTGCTACTGCGGTTGATGAGTTTGGCTTTGGTGAACTTTATGATGTTGTCGGTAATGTTTGGCAGTGGACGAGTACACCCATTGATAGTTTTAAAGGTTTTAAAGTACATCCGATCTATGATGATTTTTCGGTGCCAACGTTTGATGGACGGCATAACTTGATTAAAGGAGGCTCCTTTATTAGTAGCGGTAATGAGATTATGCAACATTCGCGGTATGCATTTAGACGCCACTTCTATCAGCATGTAGGATTTCGGTATGTTAAAGGTAAGGCAATCATGGATAGAGATGAAAATATTTATGAAAGCGATGCTTTAGTATCGCAGTATTGTGACTTTCAATATGGTGAAACATACTTTGATGTGGCAAATTTTGCACAAAAATGTGCCAAACTCTCAGCACACTATGCTAAAGATATTAATACACATAAAGCTTTAGATATTGGTTGCGCTATGGGTCGCAGTACCTTTGAGTTGGCACACTACTTTGATGAGGTGACCGGCATTGACTTCTCTGCGCGTTTTATTCAAGTTGGCGTAAAAATGAAAGAAGAGGGTGTTGTTTACTATGAGCGCGCCCAAGAAGGTGCGTTAAAAAGTAAAGTTTCTGTCACATTAGAGGCGTTGAATCTGAGTGAAACGGCTGAACGTGTTGCATTTTTTCAAGGAGATGCCTGTAATTTAAAACCGCATTTTAGCGGCTACGACCTCATTATGGCAAATAACCTTATTGATCGCTTGTATGAGCCAAAACTCTTTTTAGACACCATTCATGAACGACTTAACGAGGGTGGTGTTTTAGTGCTAACGTCACCGTATACATGGAGTGAGGAGTATACTAAAAAGGAGTTTTGGCTAGGAGGATATGTTGATGAAGAGGGTAAAGAAGTATCTACGTTACGAGGGTTAAAGACGATACTAGAAGTGCATTTTGAACTTATTGAAACACATGATGTCCCATTCGTCATTAGAGAAACACCTCGAAAGTTTCAACATACCATATCACAAATGAGTGTTTGGAAAAAACGTTAGTAATAATTAACGGTTTTAAGATAGAATATCTGTCAAAATATAGTGGAGAGTGAATAAATGAAAAAAAGTATAATAGCAACTGTTTTATGTGTTGCGGCAATGCAGAATCTTTATGCAGGTTCGGCAACCATGGATGAGGTAAGATTTTTTGACAGTTTTCATCAAGATGCGGCACACTCAAAAAATGTTTATGCTGAAGGATTGGCTGCTTATATGAGTGATGACGATGCTGATGGAATGCTTTTTGGAGTTCAAGGAGGTATTCCTTTAGCACCAAATATTGAAGTAGGTATTAGTGCAGGATTTGCATCGATAGATTACGACTACGCAGACAGTGAATCAGGATTAATTGATCCGATCATTGTCGGTAAGTATCATCTTAACAATTGGGAAAATAATCAAATTACCGTAGGGGCACATATTTCACTCCCTATTGGAGAAGAAGATATTGGACAGGGCAATACTGATATTGGTGTTTTTGGTGCCATACGACACCCGCTTAATAACCGAGTTGTTCTTATGGGTACAGCAGGAGTGACATCACTTGATCAAGACGATGATAGAGAGTTTTCATTAAACTTGGGAGGAGGGCTTATTTATAAAGTTGATAATATGCTTCATGGTATCGCAGAGCTTACAATGGCAACTGAAGTAGAGCAGATGGACTTGACACTTGGTGCGGACTATGCCATACAAAAAAACGGAAGCATTAGAGGCTCTATTGACTTGGGACTCGATGACGGATCACCTGATTTTACCATGCAAGTAGGGTATCTTCATAGATTTTAGTTTTCATTAGGTTTTGTATGGAATTATTTAATACCTCAATTGATAGAACCCGGAGCAATGCTGAAAAGTACACACTGCGTCAGAAGCTTTTTGGAACTGATAATGTACTGCCAATGTGGGTTGCTGATATGGATATTGCAACACCAAAATGTATTACATCAGCAGTTCAAGAGCGTGCAACTCACGAAATATACGGTTATGAGATGATGCCTGAAGCTGCATATAATGCACAAATTTTCTGGATGAAAGAGCGTCATAAATTACATGTAAAACGTGAGTGGATGCTCTATTCACCGTCTGTTGTAGCAACAATTAATATAGCAATTAAAGCCTTTACTGCTGAAGGTGATGGAGTCATTATTCAACCGCCTGTTTATTCTCCATTTCAAAGCAGCATTGAAAATAATGCAAGAGAGGTTGTCAAAAACCCGCTGAAAATTGATGAAAAGGGCATTTATCGGTTTGATTTTGAAGATCTTAAATCTAAGATTACATGTAAAACAAAACTATTGATTTTATGCTCACCACATAATCCGGTAGGGCGGGTATGGAGTCGGCATGAACTGCAAGAGCTTGCCAATATCTGCTTAGAAAACGGTATTAAAGTGCTCTGTGATGAGATTCATTCCGACCTTGTGTATGCGCCTAATGTTCATATCCCTTTTATGTCATTAAGCGATGCCGTGCGCGACATTACGGTTACGGCGATAGGACCGGGAAAAACATTTAATCTTGCAGGTTTGAGCATTTCAACAGCCGTCATGAGCGATGAAAAGATGCATCAGCAGTTTTTACATGTATATGAGAGTGTGCATTTTGCGCAGGGCACTATTTTTGGACATGTCGCTTTTGAAGCAGCATATACGCAAGGAACACCCTGGCTTGAAGCACTGTTAGGGCACTTAGAGCGCAATCAACTTAAATTAAAATCTCTGTTAGACCAACATACCGATAAAATTACATGTAAACTTCCAGAAGGTTCGTATTTAGCATGGTTAAAATGTGATAAAATGGGTTTAAAAGATAGTGCATTGCGAAGTTTTTTCATACAAAGCGCACGTTTAGGACTTAGCCCCGGACTCTCTTTTGGTAAAGAGGGACATGGATTTATGCGTCTTAATTTTGCAGTGCCGAGCGATGTCATGGATGAGGCTATAAAGCGTCTCCAAAGGAGTTTAGATGATTACAATTGATTGGGATGAGTTTAAAATATATAAGCGAGAGCATATGGATATTTCTAAAAAAGACAATTTTTTATTGCTTTATGACTTTATAAAGAGTTACTATAATATTTTAAGTTATTTTGACATTTATGATATGTTGCGCCATGATGAACTCAGTGCCATGATGCTGCAAAAACGTGATATTAATAGTCCTGAAGATCTGGAAAAGTATTTTAAACAATGAAAGTTATGATTATTAGCGGTGCGGGTTTGAGTGCTGAGAGTGGGATTAGTACCTTTCGTGATAGTGATGGACTTTGGGAGAATTACGATGTTATGGAGGTTTGCTCCACTCAGGGTTGGGAAAATGACAGAGAAAAAGTGACCAATTTTTACAATGCGAGACGTAAAGATCTTGAAGATAAAGAGCCCAATGAGGCGCATTTGACTTTAGCAACTTTAGAGAAAAAATATCCCAACCAAATCATTCACTTAACTCAAAATGTTGATAATTTACTCGAAAAAGCAGGCTGTCATGAGGTTATACATCTGCACGGTACTTTAACAGACTTACGATGTGAAGCATGTGGACATGTTTTTGATGTTGGCTACGCCGCACAAAACGAACATGATGCCTGTCCAAGGTGCCAGAGTGATACTATACGCCATAATGTCGTGATGTTTGGAGAGAGTGCTCCTGAGTACACCAATATTTACAGTGCCATTGCTCAGTGTAATTTTTTTGTAGCCATTGGAACCAGTGGTAAAGTTATTGATATTGTCACCATTGCCAGAGAGTTTAAATACTCACTTTTAATCAATCCAAAACGTGAAGAGCATGTGACCTCTTTTGGCTCATTTGAGCAGAATATTGATGAGTTTTTTGAGCATTTTATTCAAAAAGGTGCTACCGCGGCATCTACTGAGATGGTTGAGATTATTGAGCAGTTTTTAGATCATTAACAGTTATATGTAAAATGAACCAAACACTAAATCGTATTATTGAATTTATAGATAAACACCATCTTTTAACCCTTTCAACATCACACGAGAATCAACCTCAAAGCTGCTCGGCTTTTTATGTTTTTGATGAGAAAAGTGTCTCCTTTGTCATTGCATCAGATTATGATACCCAACATATTAAAAATGTGTTACTAAATCCTAAAGTTGCCGTTGTTGTTGCTCTTGAGACGGAGGACATTGGAAAGATTCAGGGTATTCAATGTAAAGGTGAGATGGCTGAAGTTAAAGAGGGTGAACTGAAAAAAAAATATTTTGAAAAATACCCCTATGCCAGAGTGATGCATCCAACACTGTGGTCTATCTCAATCCATCAGATAAAATTTACAAACAATCGTTTGGGATTTGGTAAAAAACTTATTTGGAAACGGGAAACTTTGGACTAAAAAGACTGCATTCACTCCCACTGCTTTGTCTCACAACTACAGAAGGAATCTGCTGCGATTTAAATCCATACGCCTTACAGCCGTGAGGCTGATTCTTTTGCCACGTTACAAAATAGTGACGACACTGTTTACAATTAATCTTCTGCATAAGTAATTATACTGTACAATCATGCAATGAAAGAGAGCGGAAAAATAGTTTTTTATAATGTTAATGATGGTAACGGCATGATTATTACGCCAAAAAAAGGTAAATACCCTTTTAGTGTCGTAAATTGGGATGATTATGAGCAGATGCCCTCAGTTGGTCTTGAAGTTGAATTTGATATTAATGGCAAGAATGCCGTGGCGGTATCTGTTAAAACTGTAAAAGAAGAAGCATCTCCTACAATGAAAAAAGTCTCTGAATGCATTAAGACTCAGAGTGTTGCGACGGATACTTCATATCGTAAGCGTTTTGATGAGTTGATGGACAACTATGAACGTCCATCGAGTATTAGACTTAATATGAATCCCCAAAAATGTCTTAAAAGTTACTTCACGGAATTAGATGGCTACATTGCAAAAAACCTGAAATATAAAAATAGCTCGGGTCGGCTCAATTTTTTATTGATGCGCCGTTTCATTTTTACGACATTTAATAATCTTGCAGAGATGGATATGAACTTTATTACACCGCAGATTAAAAAAGTTAAAGATGATATTTTATATATGAGTGATGTCTATGATGATTTTAAAATTAAAAGCAGTTTTCCCGATACTGCATTTTCAAAGATTTTTTTAGATAAGCAAGATGATTATGTCAAGATGCAACGAGAATCTGCTGAGGTTAGTAAAGAGCTTCAGGAGTTACAAACAAAAGAGCTTCATCTTGAAAGGATGATGATAGCCAAACAAAAAGAGATGCAAGAGCTTTGTGGAGATGCTTTAGATAGAGAAGATGAAGCGTATAGAGCACTTAAAGGTACTTACGTCGATATTGTTCACATGTGTGCAACGTTTACAGAGCGTTTACATGAAGATATGGGAATGATGAGCGAGTTTCGTGCTGTCTATAAAGAGAACTTTATTGAAAGTTTTGAAGTAGCCTCACGTGATTATGAAAAAGTATTGCTACATACATTAGATGCACAGGCCTTTATTTTTGATATTATATTATGGGAAAAAGCGAAACGATCACGGGCTGTAAAACGGTTTTTTTCAGAGTCACAGATTGATGGTGACTTTAGCTCAAAAACCTACTTAAAGTACTACCTTAAAGCACTTGATAAAGAGAAGTCTTCTGATGAACATAGAGAACTTTTTAAACTCTATGAGTACTTAAAAACGTTAGAGAGTTATACAACGGTGATTTTACTTGATGATATTGATGAAATATTAGAGCTAAAAAGGCTCTTTACCCGTGCCGGTCTGAAGATGTATATTAAGACTTTTATTGATGAAAAAAGTGCTCTTGTCTGGGCTGTTTCAAACCGTGCTAATCTTTTTGTTTTAAGTGACAGGTTACAAAATATGAGTGCGTTGAGTTTTTTAGAGCAGTATCAAAAAAAAACTACCCTGCAGCCTAAAGTGATGTTAATCAGTGATCGAGATCAAAAATTGTTTCAAAAGAGTGGTGTTGAGTGTGTTGTTAAAAGTACCGAAACTCCAAAAGAGATTCTTAATAAAATGAAGAAAATGATAGGAGAAGAGAATGGATAAAGCGTTACAGATGATTCAGTTGCAACAGCAACTCAACGATGCAACCAATGGAGAGAATTGGGAAGCGGGAGTGACTAAAAACGGTAAAAAAATTGATTGGAAACGATGCATCTACATGGAGTGTGCTGAAATGATTGACTCATTTGCGTGGAAGCACTGGAAAAGTATTCATCAAGATCCTGATTTTACCAACCTTCAGATTGAAGTGGTTGATGTTTGGCACTTTGTCATCTCTTTAGCACTGCAGGAATATTCAAGAGAGTTTAAAGGTGGGGCTGAAGACTTAGCACTTAATGTATCACAAATGAGTGATTATGAAGCAATAAAAGGTAGTGTAGAATTTGCATCACCAGAAGTAATTATGGAGCAGGTTGAAGAGGTGATGTTCGTTGTTTTGAAGCCTTCAGGGTTTAGTTTAGATGTGTTAATCGAATCATTTTTAAAACTGTGTCAAATCAGTAATCTTGATCTGCCGTCACTCTATAGACTCTATGTCGGAAAAAATATCTTAAATCAATTTCGACAAGACCATGGATATAAAGAGGGAAATTATATTAAAGTATGGAATGGCATTGAAGACAATCTGATTATGAAGCAGATTTGGCAAGAGCAGGGTGAATTAAAACCCCAAGAGCTGTATGAGCAGTTAGAGCAACAATATGTTGCATTGTCGTAAAAAGAATTCGCTATAATCGCGTTAATCATTTAAGGAGTAAGAGATGGTAGCCTTAGACATACAGCAATTTTCAGAAATTCGAACCAAGGCACGGGCGTATTTTTGTTATCTCTTTTCTAAAAACCTCCCCAATCGGATACCCGCTATTACTATTGAAACCGTAGTAGGGCGTCTTCGTAAAATCAAAGGAGATCTGCAAGATTGTGAAGGGGTGTACCTGTTAGATGAAAAAGGAGTGCAGGTCAGCCCAACATTTTTTCCGGGAAAAGAGCGAAAAGAGGAAGATGCTGGGCTGATTCGCTCGAATCGAGCCTATTACTATCGTGCTATTAAAGAAAAACGCTGCACTATTACCGACCCTTATCCATCGTTAATAACCGAAGAACTTACTATCACTGCTTCACAACCTATTTTTGATGATAACGGCAATATTATCTATGTTGCCTGCTTAGATATGTCGCTGGATGCGGTGTTAAAATTGGCGCACCCGATGGCACGTGAGGCAATTTTTGGGAAAATTTTTAAATATGCTTACGGTGCTTTCGTTGCCGCATTGGCACTGGTTGCTTTATTGTTGTTTGTAAAAGGTCTGCAAGAATTTATAGCTTTTGGTATTGATATGCACAAAATAGAGATAAAAGGTATCTTTGAAGCGACGATTTTATTGACCCTCTCTTTGGCAATACTCGATCTGTGTAAAACCCTCTTTGAAGAGGAGGTGATGGGAAAACACCGAGATGAAAAACATCGAGATGTTCACCACACCATGGTGCGATTTTTAGGTTCTATTATTATTGCGCTCTCTATTGAAGCGCTGATGTTGGTTTTTAAATTTGCTATTACCGATCCCAACATGTTAATTAATGCTATCTATATTATTGCTGGAGTGGGTATATTGCTTATTGGCTTGGCGGTTTACATTAGATTGACAAGTGCTAAAGAAGAGTAGGTGTGATGATAGCAATTGTTGATTATAATATGGGCAATTTAGCCAGTGTTAAAAATGCGTTTAAACTGCTTGGCAGTGATGTCGTAGTGGAACCTGATCCTGAAAAATTTCGTAAATATGATAAACTGATTCTTCCGGGAGTTGGTGCTTTTGGCGATGCAATGGAGCATTTAAGACAACGCCACATGATTGAAGCGTTGCGAGAATTTTCACAAAGCGGTAGCTACATGCTTGGTATCTGCTTGGGTATGCAGCTGCTTTTTGATAGCAGCCAAGAGTTTGGAGAGCACAGAGGTTTGGGGCTGATTGAAGGGAGTGTTGACGCATTTGACACAGAGAAATTTTCACACCCGCTAAAGGTTCCTCATATGGGGTGGAACCGTATGTTTACTGAACCACATTCTCTTTTTGAGAATCTTGATGATGAACACTATCTCTATTTTGTACATTCGTTTCATGTTACATGTAAAAATAATGCTGATATTATCGGAAGAACGGAATACGGGTATGAGTTTACGAGTGCCGTAGCACATAATAATATCTTAGGTATTCAGCCCCATCCAGAAAAAAGCCACAAAAATGGTTTACAAATTTTAGAAAATTTTATTGGATTATAAAAGGATATTTTAATGACAATCTTTCCGGCAATTGATCTTAAAGATGGAAAAGCAGTACGGCTCTCAAAAGGTTTAATGGATAGTGCTAAAGTCTATTCAGATGAACCGTGGGAGTTGGTTAAAAAATTTGAAAAGATGGGTGCAACGTGGGTACATTTAGTAGATTTAAATGGTGCTTTTTCAGGAAAACCCGAACATCTTCAAGAGATTAAAAAGATTCGAGAAAATTGCAATGTTAAGCTAGAGCTTGGTGGCGGTATTCGTGATGAAGCGACGATTAAAAATTATCTTGATCTTGGGATTGACCGTGTTATTTTAGGCTCAATTGCAGTCAAAGATCCTCAATTTGTCAAGGATATGGCTGCAAAATATCCGGTAGTTGTCGGCATTGATGCGATTGATGGTTATGTGGCAGTTGAAGGATGGGGTGAAGTCAGTTCATTAAAAGCAACCGATCTTGCTCGTGAATTTGCCGATGCCGGTGTTGAAGCTATTATCTGCACTGATGTTGGACGTGACGGAATGCTAACCGGTGTCAATGTAGAATTTACTAAGTCTATAGCCGATGCGTCTGGCGTTGCGACAATTGCTAGTGGCGGTGTGAAAGATGAGAGTGATATTGAAGCACTCTTAAAAGTTGGAAATATTGAGGGTGTCATCGTAGGAAAAGCCTATTATGAAGGAACTATTGATATAAGTAAATTTTTTTAAAGTTATTGCAAACAATTTTTAGATATTATTTGTAATTATTTGAATATATAATTTTTTGTCAAAGGACTGATTTTGAAAATACTTGTTGTCGATGATAGCTCAACAATGAGACGTATTATTAAAAATACACTCAACCGTATTGGACACAAAGATCTTCTTGAAGCTGAAGATGGGCTGAAAGGATGGGAGCAGATTGATGCGAACCCAGATACAGAAGTTTTAATTACTGACTGGAATATGCCGGAGATGAATGGCTTGGAATTGGTTAAGAAAGTACGCGCTGATGATCGTTTTGAAGATATGCCAATTATTATGGTTACAACAGAAGGCGGAAAAGCTGAAGTTATTACCGCACTAAAAGCGGGTGTTAACAACTACATTGTTAAACCATTTACACCCCAAGTGCTTAAAGAGAAGCTCGAGGATGTTTTAGGATAATTAATGCAAGAACATTATTATCTACTTAAAGTACATCCCTCTTCGCATCATGAGCTTTTTAGTGATTTTTTGAGCGACACGCTTCCTGTTGGATTTGAAGAGATTGATGACACCTTTTTAATACGCAGTGAAGATGATCTTACGACCATGGCATGGGGAATTGAGCAGTTCGCCGAAGCACTTAGTAAAGCGTTGATGCAAAGTGTTGATGTTGATTTGGAGCTGACCCGTGAGAAAAATGAAGATTGGGTTAAAAAATATCAGGAACATATTACAGCAGTTGAGATTGCACCTTTTTACATTCATCCAACTTGGGATGAACCTAAAGAAGGGTTGTTAAACATTGTATTGGATCCGGCATTAGCATTTGGTACCGGTCATCACCCAACAACGGCAGCATGTTTAAAATCGATTGCTACCGTAGTAAAAAAAGATGACACGGTGTTAGATGTCGGCTGTGGCAGCGGTATTTTAGCTCTTGCAGCTATGAAATTGGATGCAGTGGTTGATGCTTGTGACAGCGATGAAGTCTCCATTCTTAATACAAAAGAAAATTTTCAACAAAACGGGCTTGAGGCACGATCACTCTGGACGGGTTCAGCTAATATGGCTGAACAAGAGTATGATGTAGTTATTGCAAATATTGTTGCCGATGTCTTGGTATTCATTGCCAAAGACTTAAAAAAAGCAGTTAAAAGTGATGGTACTTTAATTCTTTCAGGAATTTTAGATAAATATGAAGCTAAAGTTATGCGCGCGTATAACGATTATGAACTAATACAGAAAATCCCTCAAGATGAGTGGGTGACTCTAATTTTAAAAGGAACAACTTAATGGGTAAACCCGAACCGGAAAACAATAATTTTTTTAATAAAAATCCTCTGTTAACATTTGCAATTTTTTCGATTGTTATTATTATGGTGTTTAAAGCACTTGTAGGTGAGCAAAGTTCTATTGACGATAGAATGGGTGGTACTTCTCAAAATATAAAAAATAAAGAAGTTAGTTACGCTGAACTCAAACAACTCATTGAAAACGGTGAAGTGAATAAAGTAGCGATAGGACAGACCTATATTCGAGCTCTTTCAGATGCTAATGGCATGAAACAGTCTTACAGTACAAGAATTGTTGCGAATGACGCAACATTAATTCCTCTGCTTGATAAAAAAGGGATTGATTACAGCGGTTTTAGTGAATCAAATTGGTTTACCGAGATGTTTGGATGGCTGTTACCGTTCTTGCTGATTATCGGTATCTGGATGTTTTTTGCGAGTCGTATGCAAAAAAGTATGGGTGGTGGTATTCTTGGAATGGGCAGCTCTAAAAAACTTATTAATTCTGAAAAGCCTGATACTAAATTTGATGATGTTGCCGGTGCTCAAGAAGCTAAAGAGGAAGTTTTAGAGATTGTTGATTTCTTAAAATATCCAGGCCGTTATGTAGAACTCGGTGCAAAAATCCCTAAAGGAGTTTTGCTAGTAGGAAGTCCAGGTACGGGTAAAACACTTTTAGCAAAAGCTGTGGCGGGTGAAGCAGATGTTCCATTCTTTTCAGTGACAGGGTCAAGCTTTATTGAAATGTTTGTGGGCGTCGGTGCGGCGCGTGTACGTGATTTGTTTGAACAAGCTAAAAAAGATGCTCCTTCAATTATCTTTATTGATGAAATTGATGCCATTGGTAAAAGTCGTGCAGCGGGTGCAAATATGGGTGGTAATGATGAGCGTGAGCAGACACTTAACCAACTTTTAGCCGAGATGGATGGCTTTAGTACGGAGGTGCCGATTATTGTATTAGCGGCAACCAATCGTCCTGAAATTTTAGACCCGGCACTGCTGCGTCCAGGTCGATTTGATCGTCAAGTGTTAGTTGATAAACCTGACTTTGAAGGACGTATCGAAATACTCAAGGTGCATATTAAAAGGATTAAGCAAGATGCTGATGTTGATTTAGAAGAGATTGCTCGTCTTACTGCTGGTCTAGCAGGCGCAGATTTGGCAAATATCATCAACGAGGGTGCTTTGTTAGCAGGTCGTAAAAGTCAAAGTACGGTAAAACAGACTGATTTACGAGAGGCGGTTGAGCGTGCTATTGCAGGACTTGCTAAAAAGAGCCGCCGTATTAATGAGAAAGAGAAGAAGATTGTAGCGTATCATGAGAGTGGACACGCTCTTCTTGCCGAGACGACCAAGGGAGCTAAAAAGGTCTCTAAAGTCTCTATTGTTCCGCGTGGACTGGCAGCCCTTGGCTATACACTTAATACTCCTGAAGAGAATAGGTATCTAGCTCAAAAGTATGAGCTTTTAGCTGAAGTTGATGTGCTTTTGGGTGGACGGGCAGCTGAAGAGGTATTCTTCGGAGAAATTTCTACAGGTGCAGGAAATGATTTAGAGCGTGCAACTGATATTATTAAATCAATGGTTCAAGTGTACGGAATGAGTGATGTCGCCGGTCTGATGGTATTAGAGAAACAACGTAGTTCTTTTCTTGGCGGCGGTATGCCTCAAGCACGTGAGTACAGTGACAAGATGGCTGAAGATATGGATGAATATATTAAAGAGACACTTGAAAAACACTATATTGTTGTTAAAGAGCGTTTAGAAGAGTATCGTGGTGCCATTGAAGAGATGGTGGTGCTACTTTATGAAAAAGAGAATATTTCAGGGCAACAAGTACGTGACATTATTGTAGCATTTGAGATTGAGAATAATATTGAGACAAAGCTTGAAGCAACACATCAAGATACTCCTGAAGCTAAAAAAACAGAGAATTAACTCTTAAAAATAATGATAAAACGAGAGAGTCGTCCAAGAAAGTTAGCTTATATTTTACCTAATATGTTTACTGCTGCATCAATATTTGTAGGCATATTTAGTATGGTGAGTACAATTAATGGCGATTTCGTATTTGCTTCATGGTTGATTTTTTTAGCACTGCTTTTTGATGCGCTCGATGGTCGTGTGGCGCGGTTAACAAATACTTGCAGCCATTTTGGTGTTGAGTTTGACTCGCTAGCCGATATTGTATCATTTGGTGTGGCACCGGCTCTTCTAATTTACATGTATATTGGTAATGACTACGGTCGTCTTGGTATTGTCATCAGTGCCATGTATGTTGTTCTTGGAGCCATAAGACTGGCGCGTTTTAATGTCACTACAGCGCAAACTGAACCTTCTGTATTTATCGGCGTTCCCATTCCGACAGCGGCAGTATTTATCTCAATTTTAGTACTACTTTTTGAAGATTATATACTACTGCATGATTACAAGTTTATTATTTTAATTGGCACGGTACTGATTTCGCTGCTTATGGTCAGTAATATTCGTTACCCTAGCTTTAAAAAGGTCGACTTCAAGACGGTACATTATATGCGTCTTTTTGTGACAATATTAAGCATAGCATCATTGGTTGTTATTTATCCAAAAGAGGGATTTGCATTTATCTTTATTCTCTATATTCTTTACGGTCCGATTCGTGCGTCACTCAATATGAACAGTCACTATAAATTCTTTAAAAAACGTTAGTCATTTTTACTGCTTCTCTCTTTTTTCAAAGAGAAGCTCATCACTGTTGATATTAAAATTGAAATATTCCGATCTGAATCCACTGTTTCCTATGCGTCGAAATTGAATAGCGGCACCTTGATTGTTTTTTACTTCAAGATAGAGTAGACCAAGAGCATATCGGCTCTCCATAAAGTTGGGATTTTTCATTTTTGCCAATTCTAATAGCGCAATGGCATTTTCTTTATGACCTGATGCAATGGCAGCTACCGCTCCTTGAAAAAGAGTCTGAGCGTCACGCTGTTTATAGTCATCAATGAGTTGATTGTAAAGGCTATACGACTCTTCAAACTTTTGAGCATAGAGCGAAACAATTGCAAGTGCATTGATAATGTCTTGAGGGTTATCAGCGGTTGCTTCTAATGTACCCCTTAGTTGTGAGTGCAGAGGGTACAGTTTACCGGTTATAAGTGCCATTTGAGAATAGAGATAGCGTGAAATAAAAGGACCATAATAGAGGTCATCAAATAAAAATGTCTGTTTTTTAAGATAGTTCAGAGCTGAAGAAGCGTAAGCCTTGCTATCGAGGTTTCCATAATAAGCATCGATATAGAGCAGGTGCGGTAGGATGTCATAAGGCAGTTGATAGGTTAACTTTTTTGCTGCATTTTTCATCTGATCTTCTTTTGTAAATTCTGAAGCGATGATAAAATTAAGCATTAAATACAGAGGCCGGTCTTTATAGTCATTTTCTAGCCATGGCAAGGCACCGATATAGTTTTGGGTACCAATGTCTAAAAGGGTTCGGTAGAGCTCAAACTCCTCGTTATCATCTTCATTGGAGAGGTTCTCTTTTAATATGGTGAGCAACTTTTGAGAATCTTTTTGTAGCAGTTGTGCCGTAAAAAGTGCATAAATACCTGAGAGATAGTTGTTTGCATCAAGGTGATACGATTTTAAAAAATATTTATAAGCATTTGCTTTATCGCCAAGTTGTGCATAGGTCAGTGCCAGGTTGTAGTTTAAAATGGAATGCTTTGGTTCAATCTTGAGTAGACCAAGAAGTTGTTTATTAGCACTACGCAGGTGAAATGAGAGTGATTTTTGAATGGCTTCAGCAATCCCTTTATTTACCTTTGAGAGTTGCTCACTGTACACTAAATACTCTTTTGCACTGCTAATATCGTCAATATAGATATTGGCATTTCCTTTTCTAATGTAGCTGATTGTTTGTGTTGCATTAAAGACACGGTAAGGTGAAAAATAGAAGATCTTTTCATACGTAATAGCTCTCTTTTTTATGATATTGTTTCTGTAATGCTCTTGTGAGAGTTGCGTATTAAAAAGTGACTGTTTTAGATGGACGCTAATAGGATAGGGTTTATAGACAGCTTCAGGATACATATCAGTAACGTCACGAAGAAGGGTGCCTCCATCTTCAAGAAGTCCTGATTTCAAATAGATTAAAGAGAGCGCAAGCTGCTCTTTTAAAGGATTTTTACTGACGGCAATGGATTCGAGCAGGTATTTTTTTGAGAGGGTTAAGTCTCCAATATTGGCATAAAGCAGTGCTAACGTGAAATAATCGCTCTCTTTGAGGCTATTCTCAAGAGAATTGAGCGCATCATAATTGTTTCCAAGCAGGGTATTGATTTTAGTATGAAGCTTATCTTGCATATATTGGTATGATGAAGAAGTTGGATGACGTAGCGCACTTAAGGTCTCTTGATAGTTTCCTTTGTAGTAGTTAATTAAACTGTAATAGTACGAGTACAGTGGTGAGTTGCTCTCTTTAGAGAGTGATGCAAAAGCGAGCTCTATGTAGTAATTAAATGCCTCTTCATTGTTTAAATTGAGTGAACATACCGCGGCGTTAATAGCACTTTCGCACTGTCTTTCGCCATTTTGAATTGCTTTGTTAAAGTTTTTTAGTGCCTCAGAGTAGTTCTCTTCTTTGAGTTGAGCAACCCCTAAATTGTATTGTGAGATCGCTTCACTGAAATGGGCAATTTTTTCATACAGCAGTAGAGCATTCTCTTTATCACCGTTGCTATAGAGTGTATTAGCTTTGGCAATCATCTTCTCTAATCGGCTGATCTCAATCGCTTTTTGGGACTCTTCATCGAGCTTAAAAGTGATTTCGTTAAAATTATTATTGAAATTGGCAGCGCGCTCCTTTTTACTGAGAAGAAGATAGGCAATAAGTGCTAATAATATAGTAATGAGAAGCGCTGCTACTATGAGTAGAATCTTCTTATGATTTAACGCTTTTTTTGATTCGGCAATGCTCTCTTGAGAGTCCTCAATACTAACGACATCGGTCTCTTCGATGATAATAATCTCTTCTTCTAACTCTTGCTCCGCCACAATTAACCTCTAAACTTTACATGTATTTTTTTAATACTTCTGGAATAGTGATTGTTCCATCTGCATCTTGAAAATTCTCCATAATGGCCACCATAGTGCGACCAACTGCGAGACTTGAACCATTTAAGGTATGAACAAAGTTATTCTTTTTGTCATCTTTAAAACGAATTTTTGCACGTCTGGCTTGGAACTCTCTGGTGTTTGAGATCGAGCTGATCTCTCGATAGGTATTTTGTCCCGGTAACCACACTTCTAAATCTACAGTTTTGGCTGCACTAAACCCTAAGTCTCCGGTGCAGAGTCTCACAAGACGGTGCGGTAGTTCAAGAGCGCTGAGCATATCGGATGCACACGCTACCATCTCATCAAAGACGGCATCACTTTGATTTGGATGGGTAATTGAGACAAGCTCTACTTTATGAAACTGATGCTGGCGAATCATTCCACGTGTATCACGTCCGGCAGATCCTGCCTCTTTTCGAAAACATGAAGTATAGCCGGTCATCTTAATTGGTAACTCTTCAGAGGTTAAAATTTCATCTTGAAAAATGTTAGTCAACGGTACTTCAGCCGTTGGAATGAGGTAAAGCTCTTCGCCTTGCATTTTGTAAAGATCTTCTTCAAATTTTGGCAGTTGACCTGTTCCTTCAAGTGCTTTACGATTAACAATAGCAGGTACGCTAACTTCAATAAAACCACGTTCACGATTAAAGTCAAGCATAAAGTTAATCAGGGCTCGCTCAAGTCTGGCTCCTTCATCATAAACAATAGCAAAACGACTCTTGGCAATCTTAACACCACGTTCAAAATCAATCCAGCCATTTTCCTCAGCGAGTTCCCAGTGCTCTTTAGGTGTAAATGTGAATGTTTTGGGTGTCAATACTTTTTTGATCTCAACATTATCATCTTCATCCGTACCATCGGGTACATCTGAGTCTGGCATATTAGGAACACCCATAATTACTGTGGTAAGAGACTCTTCTGCACTGCGCTGAGTCTCAATAAGTTCATTAATCAGTAACTTATTGGCATCTACCTTTGCTTTAAGCTCCGCAATATCTTTGCCCTCTCTTTTGTAGACTCCAAAGAGTTTACTCATCTCATTTTGAGCGGCTTGTGCTTTTTCAAAACTGGCTTTTGCTGCTTTTAATTCACTATTTTTTATTTTAATGGATTCAATTACATCAGCATCAACTCCTTTACGTTGAAGCTGGCTGCTCACATGGTCAAAATCTTTTTGAAGTTGTTTTAAATCAATCATTTAGTTCCTAGTTTGCTATATCTTAATGAGGTAGATTATAACAAAAAAAGTTTAAACTTTAAATGCTACGGCACCTTTGGTAGTGTATGAAGCTCTGCTTTTGCAATATAGTTCCCTTGAAAATAGTTGACATTGAGTGCTTTTAACTGTTGAAGCATCTCTGCCGAGTTGACTCCAATGGCAATAATCTTTATATCGAGTCTATTGAAATTGCCATCTCTGTTGGTATAGGAAATCAACTCATAATAACCGCTATCAAAGATGGCATTAATCATTACCTCTATACTGGCACTCTCGTTCGCACTGCTAATGGAGAGTCCGAGTGAGGTTGCGGTGTCATTAGCGCTGGAGTGGAGTTGCTCTTGAATAAATTTATTGGTACTGTTGAAATTATGAACCATGATACTGCTTAGCACAATCATGACAAATAGAGATATGATAATAAGAATTTATTTAAAAAGTGTCATAGTTGTTCCATGGTAACGCGTGACAAAAATGCTACCCATCGTCTATTTTTTTTCAATCCGGACGGGACAATCTGACCCAGTGTTTTTTGTTTGTTGAGATAGAGTGCTTCGGCATTAAAGCTATAGACATGTCGCAGGTCATGTCGCTCCGATGCTAATAAAATTTTTTTATTAATATTGTCCAGTACCAGTGGCATGGAGTCTGGTGTTTTAACGTAGGTAAGTACCATATGTGCTTGATTTCCCTGCAGGTGAGTGACATAGGTAAAGTAGAGTTTTTCTGATGGAATGTTGAGTTTTAGGAGTGTAAAAAACTTGGCAATGACATAATCTTCACAATCGCCTTTGTTAACACTCAAAAACTCTAAAGGAGTACTCCAATAATCTTCTTGATTCCAATTCTCTTGATCGCTTGAAAAGGTGACCTGATTGAAAAAGTTATTGACGGCATCGAGTTGTTCGTTTATTGGAGAATCTTGTAAAGAGTTGATGAGTTTACTCATTTTTTTCACCCGTTTGGATGCACTAGAGCCATAATGTGTTTTAATCTTATTTAGAACAGGATCTGGAATTGAAAATGTTCCCAATGCCGTAGCATCTTTTTGTAAGATTAAGAATATGATAAAAAGATTTAAAAATACTCGCAATGTATACTCTAGTTTTTTTAATAATCATTATATCAAAACTTTTTAGAAACAGAAGTAGTAATATTACATGTAAATTTTAAGAGGTAACTATATTTGTTATTGTATAAATGCATTAAATTATTATTTGGAGAATTAAATATGAAAAAAATGTTTTTAGCTACAAGCATTGTGACGGCACTACTTATGTTTTCAGGGTGCTCAAAGAGTGAGACTGTTGTTAATACAGAAGTTGTAACCGTAGAAAGTGGTCAAATTGCCAAGAATATCGAAGTAGGTAAAACAATACAAGACAATACGTTTACCGATCAGTTTGAGAAGCAGCATCAAGTTTCGGAGACAACTCAAAAAGTTATTTTTGCGTTTAAAAAAGATATGGGACATATTGTAACAGAACTGCTTAAGTCTAAACCAAATGATTATTTAAGTAGCAAAGAGACACTGTTTGTTGCGGATATGAGCAAAATGCCCTCTCTTATTTACAAGTTTGCAGTACTGCCGGACTTAGAAGATCTTGCATATCCAATTCTTACTATTTTAGATGAAGAAAAAGCAGCAGGCTACATGAATGACAAAGAAGTTGATAGAATTATGATTGTCTCACTTGATAATAGCATTGTAAAACATGTGACATTCGTAGCGACAACAGAAGATTTAGTTAAAGAGATTGAATAATAATTCACTCTCTTTTTACATGTAATTTATTGCAGTAGTGCTTTGGCGATGCTGAACTGATTAGCTGTCATCAGATGAATTTTTGGATGCAGTGCTTTGAGGTCGTCAAAGAGCGTTTTACTGAGTTCAAATCCTACTTTATACTCCTCTTTCTCTGAGATTTCATTTGCAACTCTTAGTTTCTCAATCCACCCTTTTGGCACATTGATTCCCGGCACATGAGAAGAGAGAAACTGTGCAGTACGCAGTTTTGTAATAGGAAATACTCCAAAAATAAGCTGTGCATTTTTACCTTCACTGCAACACTCTTGATTTGCTTGGTTCATAAGGTCTAAAAGTACTTCAGCATTTTCAATATTGTAAATGGGTTGGGTGATGATGCCAAGCGCTCCGTTGCTAATCTTTTTTTGCATCTTTTTTTGCAAGGTTTTGGGATTTTTAGCATACGCATTGACAACGGCAAACGGGTAGATGCTCTTAGGTTTGAGTGCTAACGGTTTCCCGGCATAGTCAATACCGCTGTTAAAACAGGAGATCATATCTAAAAGTAATAAACTGTCACTCTCAAATACTCCTTTACTATTAGGCTGATCTGAAATTTTTGCGGGGTCGCCTGTGAGCGCTAAAATGCTACGGATATCAACCTCATTGGCACCAAGTAGATCAGATTGCAGAGCAATTCGGTTACGATCGCGCATACTCATCGTAGCAATAACGGGTTTATTAAAACGCTCTTGCAACAGTTTTGCAGCAAAAAGTGAATTATATTTCAGTTTTGCGAGTGGATTATCAGTGGTGCTAAAACCATCAACAAGTTGGTCTAGCTCAAGGGCTTCAATTTTGTCAATGGTCGGTTTGAATTGCGGAGAGTGACCCGGTGTGGTCTCTAAAGTAATGTAAGTGCCGTGTTGCAGTTTATCAATTAGTGTTTCAAACAAAATGGTTATGCTCTCTATATTGGATATAATTGCGATATTATAACAAGAAAGAGATGAATGAAACTTTGTGTATTTGATTTTGATTCAACACTGATGGATGGTGAGACCATTGATTTTTTTGCTGAAGCAATGGGCATTAAGGATGAGGTAGCCGAAATTACGGAACGCGCTATGAATGGTGAGCTCGATTTTTTTGAGAGTCTTCAGCAGCGTGTAGGGCTTTTAAAAGGGTTAGATTTTAAAACGGTCGAAGAGATTAGTCATAATTTACCTTATATGAATGGAGCTAAGCAGACAATAGCTGCGCTTAAGACAGCAGGGTATACTGTTGTCTGTTTTAGCGGTGGCTTTCGTGTTGCTACGATGTATGCAAAAGATATTTTAGGTTACGACGCTGATTTTTCTAATGTACTTCATTATAAAGATGGAAAGCTAAGCGGGCTTGTCGGTGGCGATATGATGTTTGACTTCTCTAAAGGCGATATGATTGAACGCCTGCAAAATATTTTACATGTAGATCGAACAAACACTATGGTTGTCGGTGATGGTGCAAATGATCGCAGTATGTTTGCTCATGCCGATACGCGTGTCGCATTTTGTGCCAAAGAGATTTTAAAGCGTGAAGCAAATATCATTATTGATACGAAAGACCTGACACAAGTTTTAGGGAAGGTTTTGTGATGCTAGAAAACTCATTATGGCACAAATATAGTGCCAATAAAACAATTAGAGAGGTTCTCGCAGATTTATACAAGGCTGATCTTGAACAGATTGGTGGTAATGAAAATGAGCTTTATGCCATTATCAAACGTCAACTGACTAAAAAAGAGCTACGTTTTTTCATTATGAAAGAGGCTAGAGTAGATGAGTCTGAGATTAAGCAGAGTATGCAGCTTGATAATGAGAGTTTTGAGAGTATCAAACTAAAAGTCTATAGAAAGTTCAGGATAGATAAACTAAAAAATGCAATCTTTAACAGTGGCGTTTCAAACTCAGACACCTAAGCTGACCATAAGAGTTAAAGTCAAATTATTTATGTTATATTTATTCTTTTGCAGTATCATGTTGTCTGTAATATTTAATTTTACTAAATAATGGAGAAAACATGAAAATATTAAAACAACTGTTTGTCGTATTGGCACTCACAATGCTAAGTGCTACAA
Source organism: uncultured Sulfurimonas sp. (assembly GCA_964481625.1). Classification (GTDB taxonomy): domain Bacteria; phylum Campylobacterota; class Campylobacteria; order Campylobacterales; family Sulfurimonadaceae; genus QNZR01. Next base: position 1,316 of record CAYZUN010000004.1, on the reverse strand, counting down.
TCTCGTATGCAGATGCTGCAAAAGGTCAAAAAATTTACCTTAAAAAGTTTAAGTCTAAATTTGACATGAACGGTGCTAAGTTTGCTGCGCTTTACTCACAAGACGAGTGGGAAGAGTTATTTGAAGATGATGCTGCCGGTTTCATTAAAGAGTTCTCTGAGCGTTTTCCGGATGTTGCTCCATACTTAAGCAACCCAAAAACACTTAAAAGAATTATGCTAATGAAAGATTTTGTAATCGAATATGCTAATGATTCTGGTAACGTTCCAGCTTGTTAATTCTTAAATAAAGTCCTTATTTTAGGACTTTATTTCTTTCAATCACTTCACTATTTTTTCTTTTTTTTGTGACACGCTAAATTAGATGTAAAACTGCTGAATGAATAATTAGTTAAGCAGATACATTATGAGTGAAGCGTTAGCGTTACTTGGTGTTACATAGATATCATAAGGTTCATTTAGAGCTGTTGCGTTTATATCTCTTATTGGTGCAACATCACCTGTTGCATTTTTATTAAAAACAATAATGGAGCCACTATTAGAATTGGCTACATAAAGCTCATTGTTTAAAATAAAAGAGTCATCCAGAGCACCTCCATTTAAGTTAGTTGCATTTCCGCTGATGGAACGTGCAGGTTCAGTATAGCCATTACTGTTTATTGGAAAAACCGTTACAGAACTATTATTAAAAAGATAGATTTCACTATTATCTACTACTATGCCATAGGGGGCTGCTATCCCTGTTGCTGAACTCGTGACGGTACGTTTAGGATTTATGCCGCTGCCATCATTTAGATTGTATACTGTAATGTTGTTTTCATTGACAACAAATATTTCATCGTTAGTAATATCAATTCCGGCTGGATTTAGCAATTGAGTGTCTATTTCTCTTTTTGGAGTGGCAAAATCGATGTCTGTTGTATTATAAACAAGTATAGCATCATTGGAAGTGTCCGCAATGAAAATTTCATCACCATACATTGTTATACCCTCAATCCAATCAGTAGAAGAGGTAATAGTACGTTGTGGAGAGACGATACCATTGTCTGTTTCTAAAAATACCAGAATTTCCCCATCTCCAGTACTTACATAGAGTTCTCCTTGATGAACATAAACACCCGAAGGCTCAAAAAGCAGTGTGCTTGTGATAGTGCGAATGGGTGCAATATCTCCACGGTCACTGTTTTTAAAAACTAAGATACTGTTGCTACTTAGGTCAGCAACATAGATATCTGCCAATAATGCACTTTGAAATATTAGAAAACTGCATAAAATCGAAAAAAAACTTTGTTGTAACATCACTTCTCTTTTTTTATT
>CAYZUN010000003.1:29465-52259 GCA_964481625.1 uncultured Sulfurimonas sp. | reverse complement strand
ATACATCTGGTGCCCATGAGTGGAATGGAAATAGTGATAGTTTAAATCCAAATGATGCAAGCATAAATACTACTGCTACAAGAATAAACCCAATATTACTGTATCCGTCTGCTGCAAGCACTGCAGAAATCTGATTAATCTCAATTGAGCCTGTTAATGCGTAAAGTATCATCGCGCCAAAAGAGAAGAAACCAGCGGCTAATGCACCCATAGTAAAGTATTTAATTGCTGCTTCAAATGACTTCGTTCTATTATGCATTGCAATTAATGTATACAGTGATAATGATGCCAACTCTAAACCAACAAAGATTAAAATCAAGTTATCCGTTGCAACCATAAACTGGAAGCCTGCGATCATAAACAAGAACAGTGCATAAAACTCAGGATAAGAGTATTCATGGAACCGTTTTGATGTCAAGGAAAGTGGAATGAATAGCATTGATGTAGCAACAATTATTAGCTGTCCAATAATAGCTAAACCATCTATTAGCATGACATCAAAGAAGCCTAACATTGTGCCATTTTGAGTAAATAGCTGTGCAAAATCAATTAAACTTCCAAAATCCATTAACAAGAATAACAGACTCAGCATCACGTAAAGTGATTTATCCAAGCCGCTTTTAATAAGATCGATACACAAAATTATCAATGCACCTACAATAGGTATTAGCATTGGTGTTAGGGTCGAAAGATTTAACGACTCTAATGAAATATTTACTGGCTCTAACATTAGTGTGCCTCCTGTGTAGAAGTTCGTGAGATTGTCATCTCTTTAGCTAAGTTTGGAATTCGTGACTTCGCCTCTTGAGTAACTGCTTTATCATGCATCAATTGAACAATTGACTCAACAGAGTTACTGATTGGCTCCAAAATCGGCTTCGGATAAACACCTAACCAAATTGCGACAATCGTTAATGGAATTAAAGCAAGAAGTTCTCGTTTATTAACATCTGGAAGATTTTCATTCTCCTCTTTAGTGACTTTACCAAAGAATACTTTTTTATATGCAGCAAGCATATAAATAGCACCGACAATAATTGCGATACCTGCTATCAATGTCATCATGTGTGACTGCTTATAAAACCCAAGTAGACTTAAAAACTCACCTACAAAGTTAATGGTCAGCGGCAGACCCACTGAAGCCATCATCATAATACCAAAGATTGTTGCGTAACGAGGCATTACCGAAGCTAAACCACCAAACTCACTCATCAGTTTTGTTTGACGCCGGTCATAAATGACACCAACAAGGTAAAATAGTGCTCCCGAGACAACACCATGACCAATCATTAAAAATACTGACCCTGCAATTCCTTCAACATTAAGTGCAAATGTACCTAAAATAATAATACCCATATGCGATACCGAACTGTATGCGACAACCTGTTTAATGTCTTCTTGAGCATATGCTACCATAGCTGTATAAATAATCATAATGATTGCAAGAGTTGCAATTGGCATCATAAAAAATACCGAAGCATCCGGAAATAGTGGTAGCGAGAAACGTACAAACGCATACGTACCCATTTTAAGAAGTACGGCAGCAAGAATAACCGAACCGATTGTTGGTGCTTGACCATGCGCATACGGTAACCATGTATGGAATGGGAACATAGGAACCTTAATTGCAAAACCAAAGAAAAATGCTACAAATAGCCATAATTGGTAGTTCTCAGGAAGAATAAGACGATACCACTCTAAAAGCGAGAAGCTCCATTGACCTGTTGCTTGTTGATAAAAATATGCCATAAACAACATACCAACAAGCATTATTAGTGAACCTGTAAATGTATATAAAAAGAATTTAACTGAAGCATAAATTCTTAGCGGTCCACCCCATGCGCCAATGATATATAACATTGGTACAAGTGAGAGTTCCCAAAACACATAAAACAAAATAGCATCAAGTGCAGCAAAAACACCGATCATTGTCATCTGCAAAAACAGAAGGGTAATGATCATATCTTTAATACGCTTTGTTTCACCCAGTGTTGCAATACCAATCATTGTAAAAAATGATGCCATTACAATAATGAAAAGTGAAATACCATCAATACCTAAAAGATAACTGATACCAAATTCCGGGATCAATGGTATTGACTCCATAAACTGCATACCTGATACATTTGGATCATACCCAAACCATAACATCAAAGAGAGGGCAAACTCAATGACTGCAACACTAACACCATAAGCACGAATGCTGTCTTTGTGAACCACAAACCCAAGCACACCTGCTACGGCCGGGAAAAATATTAATATTGTTAAAATACTATCCATTATCTACTCTCCTTAACCAGCTACTAGCATTGTAGCAATGCTATATATGGCAGCTAGTGATAACATAACCACTAAACCAACTACCATCCATCGCAACATTGTTGATAGATTACCATCTTGCATTCCGCGAGTAGCTTCACCTGTTTTATAGAATGTATTTGCAACCATATCTACCGTTGCATCAACTACTTTCATATCAATATCTTTCCAGAAGATATGCGAGAGTTCCCTATACGGTTTAACTAAATACGTTTCATAAAAATCTGGAATATAATATTGATTTTTCAATATTTTATATCCAATATTTTCTTCCATTTTTTTATCTTCTTTAGCAACTTCATATTTTCGGTATGCATAAAGAATTGCCGCAATAACAAACAGCTGTGTACCAATGGTCATAATCCAATAAACTATCGGATTATGTACATGATACTCAGTCATCGGAAGTACCTTCGTAACCATTTCAAAGTATGTCATTTTAAATGATCCTGCAATCACGGCAAGCACGGCTAATGGAGACATTGCAATAAGTACATATTTATATGCCTCATGCGGATGAAAACCAAAAAGTTTGTAGCGCTCTTCTCCATGAAAAATTAATGCAATTAAACGGAATGAATAAAATGCTGTCATACCCGCTGTTAACAGTAATACTGTGTAAAGAATGTAGTGATGTTCAATAAATGCAACCTCTAAAATCAAATCTTTAGAAAAGAAACCTGCAAGCGGAAAGATACCCGCTAGTGCAACTGATGCTAAGGTCATCATAATAAATGTACCTTTCATCGTGTGTCGTAATCCACCCATTTTAAATGGATCAAGTTCATCATCCATCGCATGCATAACATTACCGGCTCCAAGGAACAGTAACGCTTTAAAGAATGCATGTGCCATTAAGTGAAATAGTGCTACCCAATAAGCACCCAGACCTGCGGCAACAAACATATAACCTAACTGGGAGAGTGTTGAGTAGGCAATAATCCGTTTCATATCACGATTAACCAGTGCCATAGATGCAGCAAACATTGCTACAAAGGCACCTAGACATGCAATAAAGTAACCAACATCAGGAATAAGGTCATAAATAGGATGCGATCGAACAACTAAATAGACACCCGCTGTTACCATGGTTGCAGCGTGAATTAATGCAGAAACCGGTGTCGGACCCTCCATTGCATCAGCAAGCCACGTATGAAGCGGAAACTGTGCAGATTTACCCATTGCTCCTATAAATAAGAAAATACCAATCATTGTCACAACGGAGATATCCAAGTATTGAACTTCTTCAAACACTTTGTCATACTGCAGTGAACCTGTATTCCAGTAAATCAAGAAGATACCGATTAACATTCCAAGGTCAGCAATACGGTTCATAATGAACGCTTCATTCGCTGCCCATGTTGCAGACTCTTTATGGTACCAGAATCCAATGAGTAGCCATGAACACAGCCCCACGCCTTCCCAACCAATAAATAAGCCGGCAAAGTTGTCACTCATAACAAGGATCATCATTGAGAATACAAATGCAGATAAGTAAGAGAAGAATCTGTTAAATCCTTTGTCATGATCCATGTAACCGATTGAATATACGTGTACAACCGTAGAGACAATGGTAACGACCATCATCATGGTGGCACTGACCTGATCCACTACAAATCCAAATGGAATGTAAAGATCACCGGCAGCAATCCATGTCATCATCTCTACATGAACCACATCACCGTCAATGACATGTGTCAGTAAAACCAAACTACTTAAAAATGAAATAAACAGTAGTGCAGAGGGAACAATACCTGCAATTATTGTTTTAGGGCTTGCACCAAACAGTGCCGCAAAAAGTGACCCTACCAGCGGAGCAAAGAGTGCTATATATAAATACATTTCCATACTATTATCCTCGCATCGATGTTAAGGTATTGAGATCAATAGATCCACTACGTTTAAACCAAACAACTAGCAAACCTAAGCCAACTGCAATTTCTGATGCTGCAATAGCAATAACAAAGAATGCAAACATCTGTCCACTTAAATCACCATAGTAATGTGAAATGGCAGCGAATGCAATATTGACCGAATTCAACAAGATCTCTGTTGCAAAAAAGAGCATCAAAAGGTTACGACGACGCATTACCCCCAACAGCCCAATTGCGAACAAAATTGTTGAAAGAATAAGATAGTGATTAAGACCTATTTCCATCATGATTCTTCCTTTTGTTTATGTGCATCTAACTGTGGCGCCTCTTCTTCATCCGTAAGAGTAAGCGAGACATCCATCTTCTTACCTGCTAAGATAATTCCGGCAATCATTGCAACAAGTAACATAACTGCTGCAACCTCAAATGGAATAAGATATTTAGTAAAAAGAACCATTCCTATTGCTTGGGTGTTACCCACACCTTCAACAATAGGATAAGCCGCAGTTATATTATTAGATACAATTGGAGCGGCAAAAATAATTACAATAAACAGTGCCGCCATACCACCGAGTCCAAACACTAGAAGTGATGGGGTTGTTTTCTCTTTCAACTCACGAGTTGAATCAAAAAACATCATACCAAATGCATACAGAGCCATTACAGCCCCGGTATATACAATAATCTGTATTGCACCTAGAAAATCAGCTCCTAATATGAAGAAGAATGCTGAAATAAAGATCATTCCGGCAGCCAGCGCCGTCATGGAATACAGTGCATGTTTTGACATCACTGTAATGGTAAACATTATAATGGTCAAAAAAGCAAAAAGATAAAAAGCTATTGCTTCAAACATATCAACTCCTTAATAAGCTAGAGGCGTTTTTGTAACGCGCTCATCTTCATGTGGTGTAATTGCACCAAAACCTGGAAACTCTTTTTGCTTGCCTTTTATTGCCGCCTCAACCGGTGTCAGCATATCTTCATATAGTGTGAAGTGTGCACGCTGTTCAGAAGCATTTTCATACTCACCACCGTGTACAATCGCTAACTCCGGGCATACTTCAGCACAGTAACCACAGAAGATACAACGTCCTAAATTGATGCTATATTCTGTGACCTCTTTACGGCTATTCTCATCAATACGAGTATCCATACGAATACAGTCAGAGATACAGATCTTTTCACAAAGTCCACATCCAATACATCGCTCTGTACCTGATTCCCAAAGACGTTGCATCTGATGTACCGCACGATAACGTGGACCAATTGGCAACTTCTCTTTTGGGTACTGTACCGTGTGAATATCAAATTTAAACATCTCTCGAAGTACCACCCACAGTCCCACAAACAGCTCACCTCTAAAAGTACGCTTTACAACACGCTTAAACTTATCCCAGCCTGTAACCGGATAATCTTCAATATCAACAGTGAAGTAGTTTTGTTCACCGACATTTCTGTCTTTAAATTGTTCCATACTCATCATTATCCCCTAAACCATCAACACAAAGCCGGTAACTACAATATTGATCATCGCAATCGGCATTAATACTTTCCAACAAAGCCACATTAACTGATCCGGTCTTACATCTGGCCACGCTGCACGCGTCCATAAGAAGAAAAAGAACAAAAATGATACTTTACCCAATAGCGCAAAGGCACCAAGAACACTACCATCACCAAATCCACCCAAAAATACAAGCGCAGTTACAAACGAAATAAAGAACATATTCGCATATTCACCGATAAAGAAAAGTCCCCATCTCATACCCGAGTACTCGGTACCAAAACCATCAATAATCTCATGATCATTTGCAATAAGGTGAAATGGCGTACGACCCGTTTCAGCAAATGATGCAATCACAAATAATACAAAAGCTACCGGTTGTGACCAGATCATCCAACCATCACTTTGGTAGTTGTTCATATCAATAAGAGAGAGCGACCCTACTAACATAATTGGTGCAAGCAGTGCTAAGCCGGTAACTACCTCATATGAGATAAATACAGATGCCGCACGAGCAGCTGAGATCAATGACCATTTATTTGCCGATGCCATACCACCTAAAAGTGGACCGTATAGACCAATTGCCATAATACCTACAACATAAAGAACACCGATATTAATATCAGCAATAATCGGACGTACGGTATATCCAAAAATGGTAAATTCAGGTAAGAATGGAATCGCAGCAGCAGCCATAAATGCAGTTGCGGCCGTAATAACCGGAGCAATCTTAAAGATTGGTGCTACAACATTTTGAGGAATGATATCCTCTTTTGTAAATAGCTTAACACCATCTGCTGCAATTTGAAGTAATCCGTACGGGCCAACATGCATCGGCCCTAAACGGCGTTGCATAAACGCCAATATCTTACGCTCAAAATAGGTACCAAATCCTGCCAATGCTGAGAAAACCAGCAATAGCACAACAATCTTAATGATTGTCTCAATAATAAATGCTACATCCATCTATCACACCTTTTTTATAGAAGCTACACTAAAGCGATATCCGCTAAACAGTGCTTCAGAATTTATGTTGCTGTCAAATGTCCCAAGACATGCTATCGCACCGTCAATTTTATTATCACTAATAACTTTAATTTCAAGTTCACCTGACTCTGTTGATACCGATACAGTATCTCCATCACTAAGCTCACTCTCACTTAAATAATTTTCACTCACGTACAAACCGCCATCAGCACGTAACTGATCTGCTCTGTTTGTAAATGGTGTAAATTGACGAACCGGATTAGCTAAATAGATGAGAGTTCCTTTTAAAACCAAACTCTTATCTATTTTATCTACATTCTCTTTGCTGCTTGCTTTTACACCTCTGTTTTCCAAAAGGTAACCTCTCACCTCTACACCATCGTTTGTGTAGTGATTAGGCAAGTCATCAAACTTCTCAGTTTTAAAACCGCTATTAACAGGTAAGTGCTCTGTGTAATCAACCGTTAATGCCGTACTTAGACCTAATACATTGGCAATATCATTAAGCTCGTATCCACCGTAACTAAGTGCAGCATTGGTAGGGTTAACTCGCTTATTAATACTTGTTAATGTACCTTCTTGCTGATTCATAGCCGGCATGTCCAAGTCGCCATCACCAAGTGCTGAGAGTTTAAAGTCTCCCTCAGTGTTATATCCAACGACATATTCACCTGCTTCATCATCTAAATCACAAATCAGTGAAACACCCAGTGTATTTGTCAGTGTTGGAATCATCACAAGCTCAAATGCACTATACTTTTCAATAAGTGCGCTTAAACGTGCTAAATTCGTTGCATTGGGATGGTTATAACAATCTGGTCCAAGAATTAATGAGAATGCATCTGCTTTTTTCAAGAATTTCGCAAGAGAGTCATTAAAACTTTCTGGTGCGCCTAACATCTCTAAAAGAGTATTGGTCTCAACCTCTACCTCTTTTTCAACTTTCTTAGGTACCATTTTTTTAACTTCTTGGGTGACTTCTTTCTCTTCGCCTGTTTCATCATCAACAAGCGTTTTAGTAACTGTTTCAACAACCTCTTCTTTAATTGTCTCTGTTATCGTTACTGTCTTTTTTGAGTGAAAACTTTCTAAATACTTAGTGATGTCTGCTGGTAATTTTTCTTTATCGGCAAAGAGATCTAAAATAAGGTAAAGTACGGCCTCTTCTTGAAGTGGTGCGTGATTAATGCTCATCACATTTTTGCCAAGTCCTTCAATGACCGGATCAGCTACCGGATGAAAATAGAGACCGGCACCTTTATTCATCTTCATAGAGTTGTTAAAAGCATAACGCGCATTTGGATTATCACTTTTGAGTGCGGTTCCAACTGAAATAACAAAATTAGAATCATGCGTCACCTTAAGATCACTGCCATAAAGCGATGTACCGCTAATAGCACTATAATCTTTCAAGAAGTTCTGAAATGATTTTGCTTCACTGTTGAGTAGACGATAACCTCGTTCCTCTTTAAGACGCTGTAAAATCAACGCTTCTTCATTAGTAATTGTTGATGTAAAACTAATGGTGTCTGCTTTTTTAAATGCTTCAACTGCGTTAGTAAATGCTACTTCATCTTTACTGACACCCGCATTTTCGTAATCAAAACCATAACGTCCTGCACCACAAAGTGATACATAGTTCCACTCGTTCATAACACGATAAATTTTATCTTCACTGTTCTCAATACTCTCATGTTTTACATCGTAAGAGATTTGACATCCTGCACTACAGTGTCCACATGTTGCTGGAACTTGAGTAAGTTCCCATGCATTTGATTTGTACATAAATTCCGTATCTACGAGTGCGCCTACAGGACATACGGCAGCACATTCACCACAACTCGTACAATCAAGCATCTCTTCGCCAGATGTCAGCCCGATAACTGATTTGTTCAGTTTGTTCCACATTGCATACGCATCTTTTGGCATCGTCTTTTTATACTCAGCTTCAAGCGGTTCAGAACCTCGCGGTACCGTTTTTAAAGAGGTATCACCAATCATATCTTTACAGACAGTTACACAGCGTTCACAAACAATACACAGACCCGGATCGTAGTGAATATGACCCCAGTCGACCGATGCACGTTCAACATCTTTAATTGCATAAGATTGTGAGTCCACGCCTAACTCTAATGTATAGTTTTGAAGCTCACATTCACCCGACTGATCACATACGCCACACTGAAGCGGGTGATTGATATCATACACTTCCATAATGGAACGACGTTCTTGCTCAATATTTTCTGTTGATGTCACAATCTCCATACCATCTTTTACTTTGGCATTACAAGCATACACCTGTTTGCCGTCAGCTTCGACAAGACAGATACGACATGCAAGCGTCGGACTACATCGTGTCAAATAACAAATGGCTGGGATAAAAATACTGTTTGCACGTGCAGCATTGAGTATGAACTCCCCTTCTTGGGTCTCTATCTTCTGACCATCTACAGTAATTGTTATATTACTCATATTCAACTACCTACCTTCATAATTTTTACCTTTTCAAATCGATATTGACCATCAAATATGCCTAATGGAAGATCAAACGTTGGATTTAATGCCACTGTACCTTTTAGAGTTTCATCGACTCTAAAACGTCTCTCAATAATTTGATTCTCAAGATCAACAGTTAGTAAGTCACCATCTGAAATTTTCGCAGCAGTTGCAAACTGCGGTGAACCAACAAGTGCACCGTCTTCTTCACTAGCACGGTTACTCGTATAACTATTAAATTGAAGTACCGGTTCACAGTGATACACTACCGTGCCATTAAACTCCGGTAACTCTTCAATATCTTGAATTTTATTTTCACGATTTACACTGACACTTTTAAGTGTATATCCTCGCGTATCATCACCTAAAGGAGCATAAAAGTTTTCAAGGGTATCAAACGCAATCGCTTCAAAACCTTTTGATTCAGGCAGTTTACATGTATAATCAATCGTATGCTCTGCAGCAACTCCTAAAGCCGATGCAATGTCATTGAGGGTATACCCTTCAAAACCAATGGCAACATTCGTTGGTAAGACTTTTTTGTCTATTGAGACGATAGTACCTTCTTGCTGATTAAAAGCAGGAACACTTAAGTCTCTATTTCCACAAGAGGCAATTACATAATTCCCTTCTGCATTATAGCCGACAATATTACCGTCGCTTTCAACATCAAGTTCACAAATCAGTGAGGCTCCTAACGTATTAATGTGCCTAGGTACAACAATAACATTAAAGTCACTGTGACAATCAATGAGACCGATAAGGGCTGCAATATTGTCACTTTGCGCATGTGAAATAACATCAGAGCCAACAATAAGGGTTTTCTTCTTAGCTCTAGCAAAAGATTTCATCATGAATGAAATCTCTTCTTCACCAACATTTGACTCAGCACTTAAGTAACCTTCATCAAGCGACGCCAATACTTCTGAATCTTCTTTATTTAAGTCAGCATTTTTTAGTAGTTCAAGCGCCAGCAGTGCTATAACACCCTCTTCTGTACCGACTTCATATTTAACAAATTGTGTCATTGTGTTTTGCATCAACGTATCTTCAAGCGGATGCATGTAGGCTACTTTAGCACCGTTGTGACGCGCTGCTTCGGTAATAGCATAACGAACACCCGGATTATCTGTACTAATACGAGAACCAAACATAATGATGGCATCACTATCTTTAATATCTTGCAGTGTTGCACTGTAATGGAGCTTACTGCTCTTAGTGGAATAGGCATGCATAAACGTTTGAAAACGACGTGCATCCTCATTAAAGAGTTTAATACCCAATTTCTCTTTAAGTGCTTGAAGAATCATCCCCTCTTCATTGGTAACAATAGAGCTAAAACGGATTGCATCACAGTTTTGAAGCGCTGCTACAGCTTTATTAAATTCTGATCTGTCTTTTTGAGCATTAATAGCAAAATTAAAATTAAATCTGCCGGCACCACACAAGGTTGTGTATTCAAAGTTATTGGTCACACGATAGATCTCTTGGATACCCAATGTTGCAGCACCATCAGTTTTAACTTCATACTCTAATGCACACCCTGCTGAACAGTGTGCGCATGTAGCCGGAACACGTTCAAGTTCCCAAGCATTAGCTTTGTACTGAAATTCACTGCTTATCAATGCACCAACCGGACAAACTGCAATACATTCACCACAAAAAGTACAGTCTAACTCATCACTGTTTTTAGGAATAATAGTTGACTTGTAGCCACCGAATTTGACTTCAATAGCATCATCACCGATAATTTCATTACAGACATGCACACATTTTTCACATAAGATACACAGACTTGGGTCATAATTAATCAGACCCCAATGTTTAATATCGCGCCGTTGGTCTTTGGCACTAAAATGCTGTCTATCAATACCAAACTCTAAGGTTTTATTTTGAAGGTCACACTCACCAGATTTATCACATACACCACACTCTAGTGGGTGGTTGACATCATACATACGCATAATATTCTTACGCTCAGTCTCTAAATCATTACTATCTGTAGTAACTTCAAGACCTTCAATAGGAGGTGTTTGACAACTTAGTAAAAAACCATCTGTACCTTCTGCTTCAACCACGCACATACGACATGATGCACATGGCGTTGTTTTTTCAAGATAACACATGGTAGGAATATAAATGCCCTCGCGGCGAGCAACATTTAAGATTGTCTCACCTTGAAGTGCTTCTACATTATGGCCATCAATTTTAAATTTAATCATCCAGCCCTCCTTAATGCGCTATCATCGCAATGTAATAACAACGCATACAGCGGTCAGCTTCGCTTAACGCTTCTTCTTGAGTAAACCCGAGATTAACCTCTTTATTATTATCTTTACGAACATCTACATGTAATTTTTCACTCTCTTGACGCGGTAGACCTGCAAGCCAACCGGTTACTTTTTCATTTTTATCATATACACGCATTTTACGTAGATGATCTTCCATAATCTCATCATCAGTGAGTGTAATTTCACCGCCATTTTGAACATAACGACTCATTACAGAAGCCGCACGTTTGGCTTGTCCAACAGCATTTACAATAGTCATTGGACCGTATTCACAATCACCCGAAGCAAAAATACCTTTGCGCGATGTCATATAGTCTTTACCGTTAGTCAAAATCGTAGCCCAAGAGGTCATCTCAAGATCCCACTCTTGTGGTAAAAGATCTAAATCAGCGCTTTGTGATACTGCCGGAATTAAGAAATCAACTTTTCTATTAAAGCCAGCTCCTTCAATTTTAAGCAGCTGCGCACGACCACCATCTGGATCAGGTACCAACTCAAACATATCAAAATCAAGTGATTTCAATACATCATTTTCATCATTCATACGATTGACAGCCGAATGAAAAATAAACTCAACACCCTCTTCTACCGCTTCATGATACTCTTCATAGGTCGTGTTACGGATAATAGTCTTCTCATCACGACGATAAATCATAATAACCTTTTTGGCATTAGCACGAATAGAACAGCGCACTACATCCATTGAGGTAAATCCACCACCAACACACACAACCGTTTTGCCTGTCAGATCAACTTTTTCACCAATACCATATTTATCCCAAAGATTAATCTGGTCAAGCATCTCAATAGCACTCCAGTACCCTTCAACTTCAGGACGCTCATTATCACAACGTACTTTTTTCGAAATTCTGGTACCGACTGCAATCATAACAGCATCATAATCTTTTTCAAATTGACGCATCATATCTGCATTAACGCGGGAGTTCGTAATAAAATTAACTCCTAAGTCTTTAACTGCTTCTATATCTTGATTGTATTTATCAATCGGCATACGATATTCCGGCACACCGACTGCAACTTCACCGCCAAGCACCGGAAGGTCTTCGTGAACATCAACGTCAATGCCTTCAAGTGCTAAATAGTATGCTGTTGTAAGCCCTGCAGGCCCTGCACCGATAACACACACTTTTTTACCAATTGATGGCTTTTTTTCTGCTGGATGAAAGAAACTGAAACCGTGATCTGTTTCATAATCAGCTCCAAGACGCTTCAATTCCATAATAGAAATTGGAGAATCAAGGTTCGTTCGACGACACTCATCTTCACATGGATGAGGACAGACACGACCACAAGTATGCGCTAGCGGCATTGTCTGACGCGTTGCTTTTAAGGAGTCATCAAAACGTAAGTCTCTTACACCTTCAATATAACCCGGAATATCAACATGTGCCGGACATGCATCAGTACACGGCGCTGTGATTTTAGCAATATAGTTAATCTCTTCATTATAATGCTTTGATGCTACTTGATTGTTAATACAATTCATGAAGTCATCTTCAAAATGTTCCATCAGATCCAGCAGTGGGTTTGGCACGGTCTTTCCAATTTCACACTTTGACGTGGTTTGCATTGTTTTAGAGACCTCTTTAAGGTGCTCTAAATCTTCAATGCTCCCTTCACCACGAGCGATTTTATCTAAAAGATCGTAGAGAATTCGTCCGCCCCAACGACCCGGTGCACAGCGACCACACGCTTCGGAATAGACTTGATATTGCGCAGCATACTCAGTAGCTAAACGAACAATATCAACATCTTCGTTAAAGAGTGATACGCCATCCCAACCAATGAATGCTTTTGAATCGACATGCTCATTGTACTGTTCAGGTAGCTTATATGCTGACTCTTCCCACTCATCTTCGGGCTTATTAAGATTATTAATCTTTTCACCTCTCCATGTGGAAAAATAGACTTTACTCAACTTATATTCCTCGACTATTTTTTAACAACAATGGTCCAATCGACCTCATTGAATTTTAAAGAGTTTTGCAGTTTAAAACCGGCCTCTTTTACTAAATTTGCGCTACGTTGAATCGGTGAAAAATCACCTATTTCAAATAAGAAAATCAGGACTTCATTGCTGTTTGCTTCACTACTTAAAATTTCGGTTAAGCGATCATAAAACTCGTCTTTTAAATGTCTTAAATCATATCGTTTCATCTACACACTCCCTATCGATCAACTTCACCGAATACGATATTAGTCGTACCGATAATTGCAACAACATCCGGAATATAATGCCCCGGAAGTAAATCTGTTAATACACCTGTATGCCAGAATGACGGTGCACGTAGTTTAAGACGGTACGGATATGGACCACCTTGAGAATTAATAAAGTAACCCAACTCTCCTTTAGGAGATTCCGTTGCTACATATACTTCACCTACTGGTGGACGCATCCCTTGTGTAACGAGTACAAAGTGCTGCATCAATGAGTAGTTTTGCGTCATAATATCAATTTTTGGAGCCGAGATATATTGTGGTGCATGTGCCATTAATTCTGTTGATGTTTCACTATACATATCCATTACCTGATACAGAATCTTCGCTGATTCGCGCATCTCCATCATGTAAAGCTTATAACGTGCGTAGTTATCACCCTTGTCTGATACGGGAACATCAAAATCAACTTCATCATAAAGCTCATAAGGCTCTTCTTTACGAATATCCCAAGCAACGCCTGAAGCACGAAGCATTGGACCGGTACAGCCCCATGAAAGTGCCATCTCTGTTGGAATGACTCCAACCTCTTCCATACGCATTAACCAGATACGATTGGTATCAAGAAGATCTTCATAATCTTTCATATTCGCAGGCAATTTATCTAAGAATTTTTTCAGATCAGCCATAAAGTTATCTGGAATATCTAAAGGCACACCACCAATACGGATTGCTGAGTGTGTCAGACGTGCTCCACAGTAATCTTCAATAAGATCCATAAGATATTCACGCTCACGGAATGCATAAAGAAACACTGTCATCGCACCGATATCGAGTGCTGTAGTCGCTAACCAGAAAAGGTGCGACATCAGACGGTTCACCTCTAAAAGCATCATACGGATTACTTTGGCACGACGCGGTACTTCAAGACCGATTAACTTCTCAACAGCAAGAGCAAAGCCATAGTTGTTTGAACTTGATGCAATATAGTCCATACGATCGGTTGTCGGCATAAACTCATTGTAGATCATATTCTCAGCCATCTTCTCCATGCCACGGTGTAGGTATCCAACATCTGGATGTGCTTTAACCACTTGCTCTTGTTGCAAGTGAAGCATCAGACGTAACTGACCGTGAGCAGAAGGATGCTGTGGCCCAAAGTTTAAAACAAGTTCGTTGTCTTTGCGGTCAAAGTTAATATTTTCGAAAAACGGACGTAATCTATTTTTTACTTGCATATTCCCTACCTGTCTCTATCTGCAATTACAGCAGAATTATCTTTTTCAAAACGCTCAATCAAGAAGACACCTTCATCTTCTTGATACTCAGTTTTTACTGTCGGTTCACCCTCAGGAATTTCAGCGCCATACGGTACTTCATGTCCAAGACGTGCAAAACGTTTGGTGTCGTATCGATCTACAGCAGCATCATCACGAATTTCAGGTCCGATGATGTCACGTGCCTCTTTACCGAAAATTTTATCGACTTCATACCACGCGGCAAACTCATCACCATGCAATGGATAACTCTTAAGAAGCGGGAATCCTTCCCAATCGTCCGGCATTAAAATACGTTTGAAGAAAGGATGATTGTTTACTTTAATACCAAACATATCATACATCTCACGTTCTGACCAGTCAGCTGAACGAAAAAGTTTCTCAACACTTTCAATTGCCTGATCTTGTTTAATTGCACACTTAATGCGAATACGTTTACGTTTATTCATACTTAACATCTGATAGAAAATATCAAATTCACTGCGTTCGCTCAAAAAGTCGATAGCACTCATTTCAGAAAGCTGCGTATATTCAAGCTCTTTTTTCATAAGCTCTAATACACCAAAGTTATCTTCGGGCTTAATATAAACTACCATCTGCTCGACTTGAATATAAGCATCAAGTACTTTAAACTTTTCTTTGATAGCTTTAAGATCAGCTGCAAAGACTTTATCAGATACAACTTTGACTTTTGGCACCTGTGGTGCTACCCAGAAACGATCTGTATAATAAGCTTTTTTCTGAACATCATCTTTTGGTACATAGCGCCTCATTACATCAACCTTTTAGGTTTTTGAGCTTTAATAGCTTTTTCACTACGAATTTTTTTCTGTAGTAACATTACACCATACTGAAGCGTCTCAGGACGAGGCGCACACCCTGGAAGGTATAAATCAACGGGAATAATTCTATCTACCCCTTGAACTGTTGCGTAGGTATTAAACATACCACCGGTATTTGCGCATGAACCCATTGATATTACCCAACGTGGTTCTGTCATTTGATCATACAGACGCTTAATAAACTCAGCATGCTTTTTAGTCAATGTTCCTGCAACAATCAACAGGTCAGCTTGACGTGGAGATGCTCTAAAAATGGTACCAAAACGGTCAAAGTCATAACGCGAGGCACCTGAGGCCATCATTTCGATACCACAACATGCTAAACCGTAAGTCAGTGCCCATAATGAGTTGGAGCGTCCCCAGTTTACTACTTTGTCTATTGTAGTTAGAGCGACCGGAAGTCCTCCGTCTTGTGTATAATTTACTTGATGTTGTGCCATTCAAGAGCTCCTTTTTTCCATGCATATATAAAACCAATTGTTAGTAAGAGTATAAATAATAACATCTCAACAAAGCCAAACCAGCCTAATAGTCTAAAGTCTACTGCCCATGGAAACATAAATACAATCTCCACATCAAAAAGTAAAAACAGTAGTGCAAACAGATAAAACTGTGTAGAGATTCTATTGGGCTGCTTAGTAACCTCAGGCCCACACTCATAAACAGTCATCTTTATTTTTTCATTCTCTTTTGCCGCCATAGCGCGACTCGCAAGTCTTGCGAGTACTGTTGTTGCGTAAAACGCACCAAACGTCAATACAAACAGAACAAACACCCCAAAATATGGGTTAGCTACATCCATATGCTCCATACATTCAACCTTTTTTGTTGTTAACAAACACTGAAAAACAGCTATTACACGGTATTTTCAAGTTGTTTTGCTTTTATGAAAAAACAGTTGGATTACTATATCAAAAAGAGAATTAAACGAATCTATATTTAAAATAGAAGCTTTCAGTAGTGCTACCAATTGCTACAAAAAAACAGTGTTTTTTTGAGAGTGTGTAGAAAAGTAATACAATAAAATTTACATGTACTTGTAATTATTGTTTAATCTACTCCTTAGTTTTGATAGGAGTAGATACATAAAGTCTATTTATCAGTCTATTTTTTTTGCTTTCTAAAGAGATGGTATTTTTCATTCTCTAAAAGATTTTCAACATATTTTTTGGGACATTTGTTAATACTTTCCCACATTCCTGAAGGCAATCGGACTTCAAGTTTTCCTTTTTCACGACATCTAATAATTTTTTTAGCAGTCATCACCTTATCGACAGGGGAAAAGTCTGCTTTACCCATAACAATATCATCACGGTAATAGAGTGTTTGGTAATCAAAATTTCCCCAACTTGGAACACCATCTTCGGTAAAAGGCACCTCATGACCGTTTTTAAAGGTAGCGATAATGGAGTAATGGCTATTAGGATAGACCTCACTGATTTTACCACGACCAAAAACCAAACCATTAACTTTATCGCCTACTTTTGCTTTTTTAAAATAACCCATTAAATCTCCTGTATTTTTAACTTAAGAATCCTAGCTGTTTCTCACTATCGAAACTGCCACTTTTCTCTTTCTCTATCTCAACAATAAAATCATTTAATGTAAAAACAGATTCCTCTTTAACGGCTACGGTATATGCCGTATTTTTTACAATCAGACTGATCTGACCACCGGTTACATTATACTTTGCTAAGGTCTCAATTTCAAATCCATTTTCATACTCGGCATTTTTAGGGAGCATCATCGTCCATAACAATTTTCGCTGCTCTAAATTTGGTTTTTTAAACTCAATTTTGTAATTAAAACGTCGCGAAAATGCCGTGTCAATATTCTCTAAGAGATTGGTTGTTGCAATCAAGATACCTTCAAACTTCTCTATCTGCTCTAAAAAGATATTTTGCATCTGATTATGCATCTGGTCAGCACTTGAACCGGCACCGCTTGAGCGTGAACTTAAAAACTGATCTGCCTCATTTAAAAGTAAAATGGGTTCCGTTTTAGTCTGTATTGAGAGCTCTCTATACGTATCAAAAATCTTACGTACATTTTTTTCACTCTCCCCAACATACATTGAAAGAATCTTAGAACAGTCAAAACTTAAAATCTGACGTTTAAGTGAACGCCCAAGTGAATGCGCAGTGAGTGTCTTACCTGTTCCCGGAGGTCCATAAAAGATAATACGTGCATCAATTCCACTTTTTTTCTCTTTAACACCCCACGCTCTTAGTTTCGCTATCACATCTTTATCAACTTGGCGCATAAGATTTTGCAAGACCTCTTGGGTCTTAGGGTTGAGTACCACATCTTCGAGTGAGGTACTCGACTCTATTAACTCAAAAATATCTTGCTCTTTAACCAGCATGTCAAGTTTGAGTTTGGTTACTTTCTTCTTTTTTTGTGGATGAATAATAGATTGTAGTACCTCATCGACAATATAAAATGCTCTTGTAATACCGCCAAATGGGTTAAGCATCTCTTCGTAGTCAATTATCTCTTCAGAAATCAACTTGGAACCATCTTCAAGAAGCGACCTATTTTTAATACGGTCATACTCATCGAAACTAATAAGATCAATGAGCGTATTCATCTCTCTAATATTAGCATCTCCTGCACTATACTCTTCTTTAAGCAGCGCAATAAAAATGATCTGATCTTTAGCATCAAGTTTTTTTTGTTTAAAAAATTTATCCAGGACAATATCATTATCGGTCTGAGAAATCCGCTCTTCAATTCTTTTTTCAAGCAGTTCAAGCTTATTTTTAATGCGGTTAATACCTAAGGAATGTTCATGTACATTTTGACGTATTGTACTCATCTTCTGATAGAGATCAATTCTAAAAAATTGATCTTGCAGATACTCTAAATGGTCAGCATAAGGTTTAATCTCAGGCAGACTCATCTCCATACTACCCTCTTCTAAAAGCCTTAAAAAAGATGATGTCAATGCTACCGTACCGTTTAAAAGCTCTAAATGGGTAACATCGCTAATTTTTAACGGGGTAAACGAGTGTTGGGTAATCCAACCTAACTCTAATAACGTTTTAATATGTCCAAGTTTTTTAAGATAGAGGTAATTATCTTCACCGTAGAGCTCTTGCAAGACATCAATAACAATTAAATCTTCTTGACCCTTAATATATTTTTTACAAAAAATCTGAAGAATTTTTGCCTCATCCTCGTGACATTTCAGATGTGAATAGATCTCAGACTTCCTCACATCTTTGGTATCTAAAAAATTAATAAGAAATTTCAATAGCTCTCATTTAGTTAAAATTTATACTCTGCGCCAAGGCTAAACAGATAAGCTCTAGCATCAGTGAACTCACCATCAAGACCGTTGTCACTGTCGGCACTACTCACCGTTCTTGACTCTTTAAAGTCAATTAAAAGTGCTGCCCCAAGACTGATGCTGTCACTATATTCATAGCGTCCGCCAACAGATACAATAAGCGCATCGGAATCCGGCAGTTCAAAGTTAATACTGCTATCTGGAATCGGTGTTTCATCGTAGGCAATTGCTGCCATTCCCGTCCAATTATCATATTCTTGTGTTACCCCTAATCTATAGGCACTCACATCATTCCAGTCTTTAGCAATCGGATCGGCAAGTTTAGCATTTAAACCACCTAATGAGAACTCATAATCAAAGTCTAATGCCTCATACGATGACCAGAACGTTCGTTCATACACAAATTCAACCGTGGTACCGCTGTCAAATCGATATGCCGCTGCTAAATTAAGTGCCGCAGGAACCGGAACCGACACGCTAGCATCAATTTTTTCACCAAAAAGTAGTGTTCCGCCATAGTTACCGTCATCTGGAAAATAGATAGCAGCATCCCCTTCAACATTCAAGTCAACATTTGATCGATACGTCGCTGCTAAAGTGAGTTCAGGCGTTGCATGATAACTTAAGGCCAAGTTATAGCCAAAATCAAACGAGTCTCCCTCTAAATCACGAGAAGCGATTGAGGCACTCTTCACCACACCGCTGGTGTGCAGTACGCGTACTCCCGCAGCAACAGCAAAATCATCACTAACTCTATACGCAATGGTTGGGTTCACTTCAACAACTTGAAGCGTAAATTCATGGGAATAGGTTTTAGCAGGCTGTGTCTCCCAACGTTTTGAAAGTCCCGCAGGTGCAACAAGACTGAGACCAAAACGCATATTCTCATACATATTTGAGACATAATGAAGCGATGGTGCCAAAAAGTTTTCTACTTTGGACGTTGCTCCCGAATCATTTAGTGATCCATCAGGATTATATACAGTACCTGCAAAATTAATTTTTGCAAGTCTAATATATGTCAATGTCCCCTCTACATACTGTCCTTCATCTTCAAAAACCATATTGGCAGGGTTAAAATATGCCGCATCAGCACCATGTGCATTAGCAATATAAGCAGCCGAGAGTGCTGTTGAGTTTATTGAGAGTTCGGGTATTTTATAGCCACCTGCAAGTAACAGTGTTGATGTTGCTATTGAGAGCAGTGCAATCTTTTTCATTATTTCTCCTGTAGTGAATATAGCAGTCTGATCTCTTGATTCCAAATAGAATCATCAATCGTTTCTAAAATTAATGGAATATCATCCATGCGTTCATCGTTCATAATGAAACGAAATGTATCAAGCCCGATTTTACCTTTTCCGATACTCTCGTGTCGGTCAACGTGAGAGCCAAGATCAGGTTTGGAATCATTAAGATGCATCCCTTTTAAATATTTAAATCCCACTATGTTACCAAATTCTGCCATAGAGATATCATAAGCCTCTTTGGTGCGAATATCATAACCGGCTGTAAACATATGACACGTATCGATACAGACTCCCACTCTCATCTTGTCTTCAATCTTCTCAATAATATGAGCCAAGTGTTCAAATTTCCAACCTAAATTACTTCCTTGCCCCGCTGTATTTTCAAGGACTAGAGAGACTCCTTGTGTCTTATTTAGGGTAATGTTCATCGATTCAGCAATACGATCTAAACAGAGCGCTTCATCAATCTGTTTTAGATGAGAACCCGGATGAAAATTCAATTTATCCAGTCCTAAAAGCTCACACCGCTGTACCTCATCAATAAAAGCATCGAGTGATTTGTTACGTTTTTCATCTTGGGGATGTCCTAAATTTATTAAATATGAGTCGTGTGGTAACACATGCTTGGGTAATATACCACTCTCTTGTAAATTTTTTTTAAACAAATCTATGGTTTTAGCATCAAGATCTTTTGCTTTCCACTGCCGCTGATTTTTTGTAAACAGTGCAAAAGCTTGCGCTCCAATTTTCATGGCATTAAGCGGTGCATTAAAAACACCTCCGGCAGCAGAAGTATGTGCACCTACATATTTACTCATTCAATCTCCCTAATCTTTATTAAAATAGAATTTTTTTTATCTCTGAAATAGATGCTGTTGTGACTTATTTTATAAACAATATTATACTCTTGCGTATCAATAATCTGCTTAAAACCCGTCGACGTTTTTTCAAACCCTCTTTTTTCAAAGATAACATCACCTCGAAATATCTGCTTGATAATATCATCCGGATAATTTACATGTAAATAGTGTTTGTTAAACTCCGCTCTGCTCAAACACCCCTCTTGGGTACATATTTTTTCCTCCATGACAAACCGTTCTACCAGTTGTCCCGCAGAATACAGTTCCACCTCAACACCACTCTTGCTCTTTCGAATGTAGCCAACATCACTAAATCGTAATACATCACTTTTAATTGTAATGAGTTTACCTTTTGAAGGAGCATACTCCTTAATGCTACAACCACTAAAAAGAAGTGTGAGACTAGCCCATAGGATAAAGAATTTGATCATGTACTGCATCACACGCACGTAATACCTCATCACTTAAATTTAGCTCCATCGCAGCTAATGTTGCATCAAGCTGAGATGCGCAAGTCGCTCCAATAATGGTCGATGCCACAAAATCAAACTGTTTACTCCATGCTGTTGCCATCGTTACCGGGTCAAGCCCTGCATCAGCCGCAATTTTAAGATACTGCTGTGTTGAGGCTAAGGTCTTATTATTCATAAAACGCTCTGCCATGAGACGCTGGCGTTTGTTGGATGATTTCAAATAGTCACTAAAACGTCCCGCAACTTCCGGATTGTTATTATATTTTCCGCTAAGAACACCGCCGGCTAGTGGTGAGTATGGTAGTAGTGAGACCTGCTCACGCTGAGCTAAAGTTGAGAGTTCATCTAAAAAACGCCGATTTAAAAGCGAGAAATTATTTTGAATCGACTCAAATCGTGCAAAATTTTTGTAGTAACTTGTACTTAATGCTTTAGCAGTACCATAGGCCGTGTCATTTGAGGTTCCAATGTAACGTACTTTACCGTTTTTAACCAATCTATCGAATGCTTCAAGCGATTCTTGTATGGGAATAATTGTATCTGGCCAATGCATCTGATACAAATCAATGTAGTCCGTCTGTAGTCGTTTGAGCGATCCTTCAATAGCACGCTCAATATGGAACCGATCAATAGCGGTAAAACCGTGGCGAATGGGAGGGACAAACCATCCTGAAGCCGCGCCCGCTACTTTTGTGGCAAGAATAACAGAGTCTCGCGATTTTGTTTTCAACCAACGTCCGACAATCTCTTCGGTAAGCCCCGCAAGTTCACCGCTTGGCGGTACCGGATAGAGCTCTGCCGTATCAAAAAAGTTGACCCCTGCATCATAAGCTCTGTCCATGATTTCAAAGGCACTCTTCTCATCGCACTGCGTACCAAACGTCATGGTTCCTAAACAGATGGGAGAAACACGAAGACCTGTTTTTCCAATATACCGATATTGCATAAGAACTCCTAAAAAATTTCATTATTTTAGCAAGTCATTGCTTCATGTTAGCACACTTTCATTAATCCAAGTTAGACAATATATCACTGTCGGAGCCAAAGGAAAATTCAAAGTATCAATAGTAAGACCGCCACGGAATTTATCTACTGACAAGAGTATTGATGTTGCCTCCTATTTTACTATTTATAAATATATGCAATGA
>CAYZUN010000003.1:0-29365 GCA_964481625.1 uncultured Sulfurimonas sp. | reverse complement strand
CTAATGATATATTACGGTGGCAAAGAGCTTTTACTAAAGCTTCAGAAATTTTATATAATGCTACTGAAGGACAATTGAGTTTTGGAAGTATCTTTGTAAATAATAACAATGTGGGTATTAATAATGCCGAATTCATTTTTGACCCAGATACTAATGGAAGGGCCTTAGGAACTTGGGGAAAGTTTGGCACCATCGGAAAAGCAATACAACTCCCAGCCTATGCGCAGAGACAAGTATTATCTATAATTCATGAACTTGGACATCATCTTTGGGCACTGAATGAGGAGTATGCGAGAGCTATTAGTGGAACGATTGACAAAGTAATTGCTCTGCCTGCTGGACATGGAAACTTAATTATTCCTTTAGTGTCAGCTGATCTTGGCATAGCAGATGCTGAATTTTCTGGTGCAAATGCACTGCTCATTTTCGATGGCAATGTAGAAACCAGAACTATAGATTATAAATCCGGAGATCAGATTATAGTTATTTCCGCATTTTCTCAAAATCCACAAAATACAAACTGGTCAAGAGTCACTGTTCAATGGGTCAATGAAGTAGAATGCACTGGCAATAGATCTACGGGTGCTTGTATTATGGAGTTTAGTCGATCAAGTGCCGGAGAATTAGAAGATGATGGTACTTGGACACCTGCTATAAATCCTGTCACTGAATTTTGTACTGCATTCAATCATGATCCAGATCAAGACACCGGTCAACATAATACTTATGCGGCATCGTGCTGGGAAACTATTATTTCTCATTCGAGTTATACAGACTTAGCAACAGGTGCTCCATCTAATGGTACAGATGCTAGCCAAGTTGCCCCAACAGGATTTGTTGTACCTAACTGGGTAGAACTAACCGAAGACTTTCGCTTTGCCCTTGTGCTGGATCGTTCAGGTTCTATGAACAGAAATGGAGGTGCACGATTAGAAGGTACAAAAACAGGAGCAGCCTATTGGTTGGAAAATGCAGCGGTAGAAGGTGACCATCTTGCTATTATATGGTTTAACACAAGTGATGATATTTCTTTAAATCTCACGGACTTTGCAATTTTGACAGATACTCAAGTAAATACACTTGTCGATGATGTTCTAGTTCAAACTGCAACAGGAGGAACCAATATTCGTGATGGTTTACATACAGCACTTAATGAAATAGTGAGTCCAGGAACACTTGGCGCACTCAATGCTTCTTTATTACTCACCGACGGTGCACATAATACTCCTTATGGCTCAAGCATGCAAGAGGCAGTGCCAGATTATCAAGATAACAATGCCAGTATTTATACATTGGGAATAGGTACTGGTGCAGAAATGGATCTTGATGGTCTTGAAGAGTTATCCAATAATACCGGAGGTAGTTCTTTCACTGTAGGAGATGGCACAAATGCTATGGCAATTCAAACAAGTATGATTGAAATAAACAATCTGATTCGGGGTGGTCTCTTAACTGCTGGACCTGACACGCTTGCCGATATGAGAGAAGAAGATACCTTATCGAAACTAAAACTTAATCCTAATCTGCCACCTGAAAAACGACCGCAATTACATCAACTAGCAAAAGAGGTAGGGCTAAAATCATGGGAAGAATTAAAAGGAATCAAAGGTAATTCTTCTGGCCGACTTTCAGTCTTCATACTCACTATTGAAGAGGGTGCGCAAGCATCTACCTTTACACTTTCATTTGGCAAACAAGAAAAGTTATGGATGTACCTTATCGATCCCGATGGCAATGAAGTACCTGCATCTTCACCTGAAGTTGTCGTCTACAAGGCAAGTGGACAACCTTATGAGTTTGCCAAAATAAATAAGCCAAAATCTGGAAAATGGAAAATTATTGCCTTTAGACCAAGCCATGGAGCAGCTGTAACAGCAAAAGCTATTGTTGGTATTCAACATCAATATCTAAATGTATATGCAACGGCTAAAAATTTAAAATGTGGGATTCATCTTACAGCAGGTGCCCGTTATCTAGAATTATTGACAGGTATCTACGTCAATGCTATTTTTAGTAATGAAAAAGGGAAACTATTTCAAATTGCTCTCAAAGACAATGATGAAACAGGTGACTATGATGCTACAGTTTTACTTCCTAATGGTCATTATGAAGGGTACATTGAGATTCATTCTCCAGGAAATACAATGATAGCCAATTATCGCCATGTAATTCTCCATGCCGAAAGTCTTAAAAAAACTCCCAACCTTTTGGTTAAACATCCTGCTTTTATACGTCATATTCCTATTTCTTTTATTATAGGAGATAGAAAAGATCCAAAAATTGATAAAGATGAATTAAACAGAATTTATCAAGAACGAAATCAAAAACCAAACTGTTCGATTGGATATTCTAAAACAAAAAAATAATGCTTTAACTAATACTTTTTCATGATTCTTTACAGTTGTATGTATTATGAAAATTGTATTATGAAAAAAAATTTGATTCTCTTTCACTTACCCATTGTAAATCTATTTTTCGCATATATTACTGTATTAAATAAGTAGCATATCTCCAAGCCTCTCATGATAGTGATTTATTGATGTTAAATCTTGACGAAATATAATATTTATAGTATAATAATTTTTATATATAATAATGATAAGGGTACTGTATGAGTATGCGAAAAGTATCACTATTTTTTTTCTGTTTTGTATCCTTTGCCTCTGCCGGTGATGATATCAACAAACTTTTACAAGAGTATCGCAGTGAGGCAGAACTTTCAAAAATCACTAAAATAGAGTCTGCAGGTTTTGTAGATATTTACACCAGAGAAGACCTTGAGCAGATGCAAGCACATACGCTGCTTGATGTTTTAAAATCACTTCCCACGCTAACAGTTACTAGAACATCAAATGACCTCACACTGTTTTCAAAACCAAGTGTCCACTATATGCCGCTACCGGCAATAAAACTTTACATCAACGATCATGACGTAACATCTGCGTCTGCGGGCAGTACCATGGTGGTATGGGCAGATATGCCCATTGAACATATTAATCATATTGAAGTCTATAAAGCAGCATCATCTATTGAGTTTAGTAATGAACCCGGAACTGCAATTATCAAGTTATATACCAAAAAAGCGGAACGCGAAGAGGGAGGGAAACTAAAAGTTACGGGTGATCAAAAGGGGAGCTACGGATTGGATGCCTATTATGCTCGTACCTCTTTAGATGGTACCTCCTACTTTTTTTATGCCGCCAAAAATGATACCAAGAGAGAAAAATACTATAACCAAGGGTATGAATTTAATAGCAATAAAAATAGCTACAATCTTTATGCCAACATTACCCACAAAGATTTACATGTAGAACTATCACATTACTCTAAAAAAAATGAAGACTTTATGGGAATAGGCGCAAGCTATACGCCTACTGATGGAGGTATAGATATTGATCAAAGCTATATTCATATCTCAAAAACTTTTGAAAATAATTTTAAGTTCCAGATTGTATATGACTATCTCAATCACAAACGAACCTATAAAGACGACAATGGCATTAATGCTGGTGCCGCTGGATTGGTTAACTCTTATTATGATCATCATAAAGACACTGTATTTTCCATCATTGGAGAAAAAAAGTTTCACTTTAACAATAACCGGCTACTGGTAGGCAGCTTATATAAATATAAAGGCTTCCAGGCTAATGGAGAATATGGTGATGCAACAACACACTACTCAAACTATCTCAATCTCTACTCTATTTATGCAGAAAATAGTTACAACTTTGATGAAAAGACAATGCTCATAACCTCTTTAAAAGGGGACTTTTACAAATTTGACAAAGAGGTGAAATCACAAAATGAATTCACAGCTAGAATCGGTCTTATAAAAAATATTGATTCTTTTCAATTTAAAGTTTTTGCAACCCGAAGCTACTATCCCGTTGAGTTTGTTAAACTCTACAATGAAAATAATATCCCTTATAAAATCAATCCCAATTTAAAATATCCACAAATGGATATATATATGGCGAGTATCAACTATAAAAACAGTGGTTATACGGCAGAACTTAGAGCCAGTACCCACACACTCAAAGATAATATCGCTGTTGCTCCTACTGGTTTAATCAATAATCCGTCTGAGATTAAAAATCAATTCTATGTCTTAAAACAGACCTACCGCTTCAATAGAAACAATAAAATAATTTTAGATCTTTTTACCGGAGATAATATTAAAGATTTGCAAATGAGCCCTAAGTATGGTCTCAATCTTAGAAGCTTTAACAGTTTTAGAAAATGGGATATCTATAATGAACTTATTATTAAAAGTAACTATGAAGCATTTGGAGTCGCTGTAGGGAGTTCTATCGACTATGCGGCAACCGTTAAATATAGCTTTTCATCAAATTTTTCTATGGGTCTTAGAGGCGAAAATATTTTTGATAAAGGTTATGAACAAGCATATAAAAACTTCTCGTATTCCATTCCCGTGACAGATCAAAAAGTTTGGGTTAACGTGGAGTATCTATTTTGAAAAAGCTCATACTTTTACTCTTTACAATGACAACCCTTGTTGCATCAACCGTTGGGATAGAGTTGAAGATATATGGAAATATTTTAGATACTCTCTTACCGGAGGAACAGACTATCTCTGTCTGGACAGATAATCCAAAAAAGAGACAACTTTTTGATAGTATTCGACGTGTAAAAATAGTATCTGATTCTGAAGATGCTAATATATTAATTCTTTATAAAACAAAATGTTTCAACACCGATAAAATTATTTTTATCGGTACCTATACACTGCTTAAACAATGTAAGAATAGAGCAATTGGAGGATTTTACTGGCAAAAAGGGCGTCCAAACCTTATTTTTCTTCGAAATAATCTGCAAAGACATACTATCCGCTTATCTCCAGAGTTAGAGGAGTTTATAGAGGATGAGATTTGAAAAACATTAGCAAAATATACATCTTCTTTATGCTAAGTATTTTGGTTTCAATTACCTACCTTTACTACACGATATCTCATACCCAAGAGAGTCTTCACGGCAACCTTGAAAAGCTCTTTATCCTTCAAGCCAAACACTTCAGTGAAAATATTGAAAATAAGATTAAAGAAAAAATTTCGAATAATATTTATGAACATTTAAAAGAAGAGCCCTTATTAAGAGAAGAGCTTCAAAACTCTGTTTCTATGTTAATCACACCATCATTTAAATATATCTATGTTCTTTACAGAGATAAAAATGGAAAGTTTCGATATCTGCTTGATGGAAGCAAAGAAGATAAGGGAGAATTCGGCCAAAAGCTTAATGTCGATAAAGAGAACTGGAACAAAATCTATATAACAAAAGAGCATAATGTCATTCTTCAAAAAGATATTAAAAACCTTTGGGGCACCTACTTACAACCTATTCTTTATAACAATCATGTAGCAGCTATTATTGCCATTGATTTTTCTGCTAAATTGCCTGAGAGCATCTCTACGGTTATGCGTCCAATTCAACATATCTTCTTATATGTCTTCACTTCTATTGCGCTGCTGCTGCTTATTTTGCTCTACCAAAGCATTGTAACTATTAAAACAAAAAAAGAGAGCTTCACCGATGAACTCACACAAACGTATAATAGAAGTTTTTTACGGGATTTTTTAAAAAAAATTGACCCTAGTAAATATCAGATACTTATGTTTGATATCGATTTTTTCAAAAAAATCAACGATACTTATGGTCATGAAGCAGGTGACTATATACTAAGTGAAGTTGCCCAAACAATCAAAAAAGTCATTCGTGACAATGATATTATCATTCGTTTTGGAGGCGAAGAGTTTTTGATTTTTATCCACAAAGATATTAATGACGAAAAACTTACTAAAGAGATAGCCTATCGACTCAGAAAGAGTATTGAAAAAAGAGAGTTTGACTATAATGGAACAATAATAAAGGTCACTACATCTATTGGTGTCACACTCCATCCACAGAATTATAAAAGTATCTCTGAGGCTATTAAAAAAGCAGATGAAATGCTTTATCTTGCAAAAGGAAAAGGAAGAAACAGAGTTGTTTTAGACAGCGATGATATATAGATTTAAGATAGTAAGCTATAATTATTAAAAATTTGATTTAAGATTTATAATGTATCGGTTTTCATTACCCTTTTTACTATCGCTTCTGATATTTACCGGGTGTAGCATCAATCAAAAAGAGCAGTTGAAAAGCTCTATTATCATTCCTAAAAAATACACACAACCACAATTATATGTAAATAACAAATGGTGGGAACAGCTCAATGACGCGCAGCTTAACGCTCTCATTGAGACTGCACTGCAACACAATCGTGATCTTAAAGTCGCTATTGAAAATATTAAAGCAGCGTCGGCACTGCTAAAACAGAGCAGCGTGGCACAAACCATTAATGTTGATGTCACAGCATCAGCCTCTCACTCACTTTATAACAGTGTCGATGATACCGACCTCTTTTCGCTTGGGCTTGGGGCATCCTATGAGCTTGATGTCTGGGGACGGCTAGATTCTCTTGAAAATGCAAGTCGTTACGACTTCAATGTATCATCTCAAGATCTGCAATCGGTTGCGATTACAGTGAGTGCTGAAGTTGCATTGGCGTGGTACCGACTCTTAGAACAGCAGCGACAACTGCAACTTTTAGAAAAACAGATTGTCATTAATGAACAATATCTACAACTTCTAATCTCTAGATTTAACATCTCAAACATTCAAGCCTCAGATATCATTCAACAGCGCCAATCTCTCGTAGCACTTAGCGGTGAAAAAGAGTTGACGCTCTCACAACTCAAACAGTATAAAAGCTTACTCGCACTACTTTTAGGAACTGACGTCACCAATTTATACCCCAAAGGTACTTCCTCATTCCTCACAGCGCATAAAAATTTAAACCAAGCCTTTAATGAGATACCGCCTCTTTACACTATTGGTACTGTAAACCTCCTAGAGCGTCCAGACATTCAAGCCGCCTACTTTAGAGTTCAAGCAAACAGTGAGCGTGTTGCCGCGTCCATTTCAAATAGCTACCCACGCATTAGCCTTAGCGCCTCTGCTGGCACCTCATCAACTACTGCTCGAGATATTTTCAAAGATTGGTTTGCCACCCTTGCAGCCAATCTGACTGCACCACTGTTTGACGGTGGCAGACGCGAAGCTGAAGTACGACATCAAGAAGCTAAAAGCCGCGCGGCACTTTATACATATGAACAGACGCTCTTAAAGGCACTCAAAGAGGTTGAAGATACTCAAAACTCTCTAAGCCATCAGCACCGCTATCTCAATACACTTAAAGAGCAACTCACACTCTCGCTTGCATCAATGCAGCGCATCAGACAGCAGTACATCCATGCCAACAGTGATTTTTTGAGACTGCTCAGTGCTCAGTTAAATTATGAGCAACTCCAGCGAAACTATCTCAAAGCAGAGCGTGAACTGATTGAAAAAAATATTGCACTGCATCGCGCAGTCGCTTCTAAAATCATACCCTTACCAAATTCCGGAGAGACGAAATGAAAAAACTCTTATATATTTTACTTATTATTGCAATTTTAGGCGTTGGAATCGGCGGAGCATTCTATTTTATGAAAAATAAGCCACGTCCTACAAAACGTCCCTCTCAAGAACATGCACTGCTTGTTGAAACCACTCCCATCAAGCGCAGTGACATTAACATTACTATTAAAGCGATGGGAACGGTGAAGCCTTCAAAAAGCATTGAACTCACCTCACGTGTTGCCGGTGAAATTTTACAGACCACTAAGAACTTTACCCCCGGAACACTCTTTAAAAAAGGCGAGACACTTTTAAAGATTGACTCTATTGATTACCAACTCATTGTGACACAAAAAGAGTCTGATGTAAAAAAAGCAGAATATGAGCTCACACTTGAAAATGCTCAAGGTGTCATCGCGGCGCAAGAGTTAGAGTTTTTAGGCGAAAGCATCAAAAATGCAAATGAAGCGCTTCTTCTTAGAAAACCCAATCTTCAAGCCGCACAAGCAAAACTTGAAGCCGCTCATGCTGCACTACAAAAAGCTAAACTTGACCTCTCTCGCACCACTTTGAAGGCACCATTTAATGCCTCACTTCAAAAAATACATGTAAATCT
Source organism: uncultured Sulfurimonas sp. (assembly GCA_964481625.1). GTDB lineage: Bacteria > Campylobacterota > Campylobacteria > Campylobacterales > Sulfurimonadaceae > QNZR01. Next base: position 21,291 of record CAYZUN010000003.1, on the reverse strand, counting down.
CGGTTCATCCGTACGCGCAGGTGATAAACTTGTCACCTTGGTCAATAGTGATACATTTTGGGTGGAAGCACTCATTCCGATTGAGCAGATTAATCAAATTACGTTTCCTTCTAAAGCAGATGTTTATTCAAACAATAAAAGCAGCTACGGTGCAACTGCTATTGGACTGTTTAATGAGCTTGAAGAGAGTACCAGAATGGCAAAAATTCTTTTAGAAGTACAGGACCCTCTCTCATTAAAACGTGTCAATCAAAACCGGGCACCGCTGTTTATCGGTGATTATGTCGATGTGACCCTTCAAGGAAAGATGTTACATAACTGTATTAAAATTCCAAGATACGCGGTCCACGGTGCCAACACCATCTGGATTATGACAGCACAAAAAAAACTGCGTTCTCACCCTATTACCATTGTGTATCAAGAACGTGACTTCATTTATGCCGCTTCGTCTGACATCAATGATGGGGAGCTCCTCATTACCTCAACGCTTGCAATGGCAGTAGAGGGCATGGCACTGCGAGAAATGAATAATGAATAACAAAGAACATTCAAGCGGTTCCATTGCATGGATGAGTAAGCATAGCGTCGCTGCAAACTTACTGATGCTGACCTTTATTATTGGTGGCTTTTTTATGATGACCAATATGCGTCAAGAGGTCTTTCCAACCTATGACATTGATGTTGTCAACATTACTGTCGCCTACCCCGGAGCAACACCCCAAGAAGTTGAAGAGGGAATTATTTTAGTCATTGAAGAAGCAGTAAGCGGACTTGATGGCATCGATAAAATCAAATCAACCGCTAGTGAAGGTAGCGGTATCGTAACCATTGAGGCAGAGGTCAATGCTGATTTACAGCGCCTCAGCAATGAAATCCAAGATGAGATTAATCGCATCATTACCTTTCCTGTTGACATTGAAAAACCCATTGTCTCACTGCTAAGTCTTCGTAAACGTGGTGTGACCGCCGTTATTTACGGCGATGCCTCTGAGAGTGTCATTCATGAATACACTGAAATATTTCGTGATGAACTGCTTCAAGACCCCCATATTACGCTCATTGACCTCAGCGGTGTACGCCCATTAGAGATTGGCATTGAGGTACCTCAAGAGAATCTTCGTCGTTACAACCTCACCCTAAACGACATCAAAAACAAAATCCAGCAAGCCAGTATTGACCTCTCCGGAGGAAGCATTAAAGCCGATGGCGGTGAGATTATAATACGAATGAAAGAACGTAAAAACTACGGTTATGAGTTTGCTTCCATACCTATTATTACCACACCGCGCGGGGGAACCATACTGCTGCGTGACATTGCGACCATCACTGACGGCTATGAAGATACCGACTATTTTGCCACCTACAATAACAAACGTGCCATGCTTTTAAAAGTGATGAGTTCACCTAATCAGACACCCATCGAGATATCAGAAGCGGTAAGAGCACACCTCAAAACATTCCAAGAAAAGCTACCTGATGGTATGAACGCTGCCATACTTTATGATCAGTCTGATGCGTACAGAGATCGTATTGACTTACTGCTTCGTAACAGTGCTTTAGGAATTATTTTAGTCCTTGCAATGCTGGCACTCTTTTTAGAGATTCGTCTTGCTTTTTGGGTAATGATGGGAATTCCTATCTCGTTTATGGGTTCATTTTTGGTCTTGCCATTAATGGATATCTCACTCAATATGATTTCACTTTTTGCTTTCATTATTGCCCTAGGAATTGTTGTTGATGATGCCATTGTCGTGGGGGAGAATGTCTACCGTTACCGGCAAGAGGGCTACTCACCGCTTGATGCTGCCATAAAAGGAGCTAAAGAGATGGCGATGCCGGTCACCTTTAGTATTTTGACCAATATTGCTACCTTTATGCCGCTGTATTTTATGCCCGGGACGATGGGGAAGATCTTTCAGATTATTCCCGTGGTTGTCTCTGTTGTCTTTTTAGTATCACTCATTGAGAGTCTTTTTATTCTTCCGGCACATCTGCGTGCTTTAAAAAAAACAAATCGTCACGGTTTGTGGCTCTGGATTCATGAAAAACAGCAACGCTTCAGTCACGGGTTTAAAGAGTGGGTCAATAAACGCTACGGTACATTTTTAATCTATGTTCTGCATCATAGAGTCCTCACTATTGCTGCTGCTGTCTCACTACTCATTTTTACACTTAGTTATGCATTAAGCGGTAGGATGGGAATGGAAATGTTTCCAAAAACTGAATCTGATTTTGGAGTTGTAAAATTTTCCATGCCTTTTGGCACTCCGGTTGAACAGGTCGAGAAAGTCACCAAACAGCTCATTATTACTGCGCAAAAGACCATTGATGAGAGCAGCGATCCTGAAAAACTTTTAATCGGAATCTATGCCAACATCGGTACAGGTGGCGGGCATCAAGGTGATGTCACCGTCTATTTGGCTCCGCCTGAAATTCGTGAGAAGATTATGAATACCAACACCTTTATCAACAGATGGCGCAGTAATTTTGGTGAAATGGCAGGCATTGAGACCATCGGTTTTCAGTCCGACATGGGAGGGCCGGGTTCGGGATCGTCGCTCTCCATTGAGCTCAATCATCGTGACCTTAACTTGCTACAACGCGCTAGCGAAGAGCTCGCCATAAAACTGCAAGACTACTCCAATGTCAAAGATATTGACAACGGCTATTCTGAAGGAAAAGACCAACTCGATTTTATCGTACTTGAGCGCGGAAAACGTTTAGGTCTTGAAGCAAAAGATGTGGCTCGTCAGGTACGAAATGCTTTTTTTGGTGCTGAGATTATTCGTCAACAGCGTGGTCGTAATGAGATTAAAATCATGGTCCGCCTGCCAAAGAGTGAGCGCTCATCAGAACATGATCTTCATAACCTGCTTCTTAAAACTCCCTCTGGCATCGAAGTACCCTTTTATGATGTTGTAGAAATTACGCGCTCTATTGCCTACTCTAAAATTGATCGCCGTAACGGACGACGTATTTTGACCGTCAGTGCCGATGTAACACCGCGCGCACAAACTGCTGAAGTCATCAATGATTTAAAAGAGGGTGTCATACCGCAGATGTTACAAAAATACCCCGGTCTCAAAGTGAGCTTTGAAGGACGACAAGCCAATATGCGCGAGAGTGTCGCATCACTCAAACTCTCATTTGTACTTGCTATGCTCGTAGTTTATGCTCTGCTTGCTATTCCGTTTCAAAGCTACATTCAACCGCTCATTGTTATGATTAGTATTCCTTTTGGAGTCATTGGCGCCATCTTTGGGCATCTCATCATGGGCTACTCACTAAGCATGGTCAGTGTTCTTGGAATTATTGCCCTATCAGGTATTGTCGTGAATGATTCACTCATACTAATTAACCAAGCCAATAAACTCAAACGTGCCGGTAATAGTGACCCTATAAGCGTAGTCCATGCCGCAGCCATTTCGCGTTTCAGACCCATTTTACTAACAACACTAACAACCTTCGGTGGATTGATGCCGATGATTTTAGAGACCTCAAGACAGGCAAAATTCCTAATTCCAATGGCACTGTCTATGGGATTTGGAATTCTATTTGCCACGCTAATAACACTGGTGTTAGTTCCAGCACTCTATGTCTCGTTTGATCGGTTTAAACGGTCGCATAAGCTAAAAACAATCACATTGTAAGGAGTTATTCTGCACTTTAAACTTATACGAGAGCGTATTGCATTTACATGTAAAACTTACTTTGTCATCTTCTTTTGTATTTGGTGCTGCCAATATCTTTGGAAGCTCAATGTTAATTAACTCTTTTATTGACATATCCATTCCATGATCAAGAGTTTTTATGAATCGACCATCAACGTCTTCTTCACTAATTAGATGCAGAGTTGCTAAAAAACCCAATGTTTTTAATTTTTCATAAAAATCGATCTTCTCTTGAGTGGGTGCTAATTTATCTTGAGTTGAATGATAAGAGATAAAAGTGGTTTTATAATTTCTGGCATCATGCTGTTTTTTCAAATGTTCCTCATCCATAAGATTACGTATACGATATCTATCGTCTGAAAAATTGTATGGCGATTGTCTGTTTGTCGTCCACATCGTTTGAACAAAACAGTGAAGAGACAGATGTTCATGATAAATTAAATATTCGGGGTGATTGATATTTGTCTCTTTACCGACAATATATTGTAAAGGCGGCGTAACATAAGAAGAGTTGTCAATAACATAATCAACAAATGAAGGTGCTATTTTAGCTGCTAAATGGGCTATATATCCTCCATGACTGCTTCCTAAAAATATGGAGGTAACATCAGGAGCAATATTTACAATTTCCTTTTTAATATCTAGTAAAACATTAATATGATCAACAGCCTGCATTATTCCAAAATTTTGATACTCTGCATTTTGCGGTACCAATGTCATGGAAAGCATCACTGTTTTATCTGCTTGCATCTTTCCCTCAGTTTTACGTTGTGCTAGGACTGCATTGAAATGTTCTAAAACGGTATGCTTATTAATTTCTTCGAGTGTGGAAAAATCAACCTCATACAGTTTGGCAACATCTTGTAAAACAGCTACGTCAATATCATCAAACTCCAATATCGCCCCATTGTTAGGACGGGAATTGAAACAGTGATAAAAAACATTAACCGCCACAACACCGAACGTTTCAGCAACATAATTTCGTAATTTATCAAGATAGTCGCTATTGGTATCTTCACCAAATCCGGGAATTATAAAAACAATAGCTTGAATCTCATTATTTAACGGATAGGACACCTTGTATTTTAAGGTATTTGCCCGCTTTATATTAAGTTCAAAGTCATCACACGATGATATCTCTTTAGTTTCACTTGTGATCATTAACTTCCTTTTATAGATTAACCTTAAGCAATTAACAGTCCATTAAGGAATAAAACTTGCTATCATTTAGCAACGAAAACAAGGAACCTATGTGAAAATAATTGAGCAACAAGTAGCACAAACATATTTGGACAATATTGCTTACTTGCAAAAAGTCCATCCGTCACTGCACCAACAGATTTTAGCACTTGAAACATCCATAGATAAAGGCTACTATCAGGCACGCTATGATTTAGAATATAAAAACAGTTATTTTGACATTATAGAACTTAATACAGGAAACTTCCTGTACGGCTCAGATAGCTACAATAATGCTAAAATAGCGGCTAAAGGCATCAATTTCAAAAAAAATGAAAATGTCCTTGAAACATTTTTTTCACGCTCATTTTCTGATAAAGAGCTAAAGTATTACCAATCACAAAATGTTGAAACAAGTGCCTATCATGGACTTGCCCCGATTATGGATTATGCCAATAAACATGCAGCGAAAAATTCAACAACAATGAAAAATATCAAAAAATTTGTTTTTCTCGGTACTGGACTTGGACTTCATATCCAAACCATTCATAAAAAAATAGGTGCCAAAGCGTACTTAATTATTGAAGACGATCTTGAGCTTTTTCGATTATCTCTGTTTACACTTAATTATAATAAACTGGCTCAAGAAAGCAATTTATATTTCTGGGTTTTTGATGACCCGCTTTTTCATCAAGTCGTTGCTAATTTTTTAAGTGACTCGTTTGTTGATAATCACTATATAAAATTTTTTCATCTTCTGAGCCATCCGGACATAAAGTTTAAGACCCTTCAGTCCATAATTGCATCGCAAGAGCACCTAACATTTAGCTATACCGCTTTAATGAACCAATATATCAAACCTCTAGAGCATATTCATAACGGGCGTACTTTTCTCAACATACAAAATCACTGGAGTAAAAATGAATTTTCAGATAAACCGGTACTGCTTATTGCAGCGGGACCATCACTGAAAAAAAATATTGCATGGCTAAAAAAGCATCATGAAAAATTTATTGTTGTAGCGGTTTCAGCTGCTCTGGTATTACTGGAAAAAGAGGGCATAAAACCTGATATTATTACCCATATTGATGGTTTTAAAGTAAGTTTGGCACATTTTGACAAACTCACATCCAAAACATTTTTACAAAACACCGTGACGCTTTTCTCCGCATCTGTACTTGAAGAACATGTTGAAAGAGTCAATGAGAATAAGCTTTATCTCTATCAAAACCTAGCCCAATATAAGAAAAATTTTGGATCTGTTGTTGGGCCATGCGTTGGCTCTCACACTCTTAGCTTACTACTGAAGTTTGGCGTCTCAAAACTCTACCTTTTAGGATTGGACTTAGCCCTTGATCAAGAAACAGGACAGACACATACCCAAGAGCACCTGCAATCTAAAAAACTCGATCTTAGTAAACATAATGAAGTTGAAGACACTTTTACCTTTGCTAGCAGTACCATTAGTGTCAAAGGAAATTTCAATGAGCAGGTGATGACCACATCAAGTTTTAACATGTCTATAGATACGATTAATCAATTTATAGACAAAGAAAAAAATGCAACACAGACAATCTATAATTTAAATAGTGGTGCCTATTTTAACCATACTTCGCCTTTACATGTAAATTCCATAGAACTTGATAATTGGAATGTAGTAGATAAAAAATTATTACAAAATTCTTTAAAACAGTTATTTGATTCACACGCAAAAAAAAGTTTAACACAAGAAGAGCATCATGAAATTGAAAACAGACTTCGTCATGCACAAAAGATGAAAGAACTTATTACCGCCTATCAGGCAAAAAATATCACTTCTAATATTGATGAGTACAAACAACGTTTTATTTATTTTATTGATTCACTCTTAGCAATGCAAGACGGGGAGCGTCATAACCTTAGTATTATCTATCTTTATTATCTTAACAACATTGTGACTTATCTTTTTGATATTTTAAATACTAAAGAGCTTAAAAACCACAAACATCACATAAAAAAGGTAAACAAAATGCTGACGTCTGTGGTAAGGGGGATCGAAGAGACCTATGAGAAAAACATATCAACTCTATCTAAAAAAGCACTTAGGCCTTAAGCCTAAGTACAACTGCTTTATCTACTGAAGTAGACGAAGTACGTTTTGTTGAACAGCGTTAGCTTGACTCATTGCATAAGATCCAGACTGAGCTAAGATATTATGTTTGGAGAAGTTTGCACTCTCCGCCGCAAAATCAACATCACGTAGCTGTGATTCTGCCGCTGCAACATTAACTTGAGTAATAGAAATATTACGAACGGTAGACTCTAGTTGATTCTGATCTGAACCAATATCTGCACGAATACCGTCAATTGTCGTAAGTTTAGTATCCATTGTAGTGATTGCAGTAGTTGCTGCAGCTTGCGTAGAAACATCTGTCGCACCAAAAGCGTCTACATCAGTAATATTAACTGTCATCTGATCCGCTGCTTTATGACCGATTTGAAATACTACTGCTGAACTACTACCGTTAAGAAGACCTTTATCGTTAAACGTCGTACTTGTCATAATCTGATCTGCTTGTGAGATAAGACCGTTTACTTCTGCTTGAATATAACTACGAGACTGAACGTCTTGCGTATCATTCGCCGCTTGTACCGCAAGAACACGAACTCTTTGAATAATATTATCATACTCTTCAAGAGCACCATCAGCTGTTTGAATCATGCTAATACCATCATTTGCATTTCTAATGGCTTGACCAAGACCTTGAGACTGAGCAGAAAGTTTATTGGCAATCGCCAAACCTGCTGAATCATCAGCTGCTTTGTTGATTCGTAAACCCGAACTAAGAGAAGTAAGACTCTTATCTAGTCCAACATTGTTTTTCGTAGCATTCATATGTGCGTTCATCGCACCAATATTTGTATTAATTCTAAAACCCATAATAAATCCTTTAAGGGAGAGCTTGAAGCTCTTTCAAATTTTCTCAGCTTCCTTGCTGATACTAACTATATCGGCAACTAAAATAAAAGCTTTAACAATTTTGTATTTTTTTTTGATACACTTTCAAACTTTAAAAGAAATATACTACTATATATAGGAAAAGAATTTTGGATTTAATTATCGTCGAATCACCTGCAAAAGCAAAAACCATTAAGAACTTTTTAGGAAAAGATTATGAGGTCATAGCCTCCAAAGGGCACATCCGTGATCTGCCTAAAAGTCGCTTTGGTATTAAAGTTGAGGGTGAAACATTAACTCCTGAGTACAGTGTGGCAAAAGAGAATGCTGCAGTCGTTAAACAACTAAGAGATCTTGCTAAAAAAGCAGATACTGTCTATATCGCGACCGATGAAGACCGTGAGGGAGAAGCAATTGGTTGGCATATCGCTCATGCAATTAAAAGAGATCCGGAGTCACTCCCTCGTATTGTTTTTCATGAGATTACCAAAACTGCTATTAATCATGCGCTAGAAACGGCACGTAAAATTGACATGAACAGTGTTAATGCACAGCAGACACGTCGTCTGCTTGATAGAATTGTGGGCTACAAACTCTCACCGCTACTCGCTTCTAAAATTCAAAAAGGACTCTCCGGTGGTCGTGTCCAATCCTCAACACTGAAAATTGTTGTTGACAAAGAACGTGAGATTAAAGCCTTTGTAAGCCAAGAATACTGGAGTATTGACACTATCTTCTCACCAAACATTGATGCCAATCTCATTAAATACGATGGAACTAAAATTGAAAAACTCTCTATTAAAAATGCGGACGAAGCCAATGCTATTGTAAGCAGACTGCAAAAGGAGGACTTCAAAGTCGGTACCATTGAGACTAAAAAGCGTAAAAGTTCAACGCCACCGCCATTTATGACCTCAACCATACAACAGACGGCATCAAGCAAACTTGGATTTTCTCCTAAAAAAACGATGATGGTTGCTCAATCACTCTATGAAGGGGTTAAAACACCTAACGGCACATCAGGTGTTATTACCTATATGAGAACCGACTCACTAAACTTAGCAGCTGAAGCTGTGAATGCGGCGCGCGAGCTGATTGAAGAGAAATTTGGAGCAAAGTATCTTCCAAGCAAAGCAAAGGTTTACATTAAAAAAACTAAAGGTGCTCAAGAAGCGCATGAAGCAATCCGTCCAACAATGCTTGACTTTACCCCTGAAATTGCCGCACAATATCTCAAACCTGATGAGATCAAACTCTACCGTTTAATTTATGAGCGTTTCTTGAGCTGTCAAATGGAAGATGCACAATTTGAGCAACAAAGTATTACATTTGTGAGCAAAAGCTCAGAATATAGGGCAACCGGACGTAAACTTATCTTTGACGGTTTCTATAAAGTGATGGGAACGGACGATAAAGACAAACTTCTTCCAGCACTCAAAGAAGCTCAAGCGATAGCCCTGCAAAGTATGAAACCCGAGCAGCATTTTACCGAACCACCTGCACGATACTCAGAAGCAAGCCTGATTAAGAAGCTGGAGAGTGAAGGAATTGGGCGTCCTTCAACGTATGCACCAACCATCTCAACACTTACGGCACGAACATACATTACTATTGAAAAGCGTCAAATTATCCCAACAGAAATTGCTTTTAAAGTTATTGTGATGCTCGAAGAGCACTTTGCAAACATTGTTGACGCTTCGTTTACGGCGAATATGGAAGAGGTACTCGACGAGATTGCCCAAGAAGGTAAAGATTGGCAGAAGATTCTACATGACTTTTATTTCCCATTTATGGAGAAAATAGCAGCAGGTAAAGAGAACATCAAAAGTCAAAAACTAGCCAAACCACTCGGGCGAGAATGTCCAAAATGTGGTGAAGAGTTACTACTTCGCGGCGGACGTTTTGGTAACTTTATTGCATGTAGCGGTTTTCCTAAATGTAAATATACCGAACAAGTTGATGCTGAAGGTAATGTAGTCGAGAAGCCACCTGAAGAGGTGAGTGATCAAAAATGTGAGAAATGTGGCAGCGATATGATTATTAAAAATGGTCGTAACGGTAAATTTTTAGCCTGTAGCGGTTATCCTAAATGTAAGAACACCAAATCATTAGAAGAGCCAAAAGAGTCTAATATGCCGTGCCCGGATTGTGGTAAAAAACTACTCTGGAAACAGTCTCGCCGTGGTGCCTTTTGGGGATGTGAAGATTACCCTACATGTAAATTTATCTCAAAATTTGAACCAAGTGATAAGAAGTGTACCCAAGAGGGATGCAGCGGAACGCTTGCACGGCGAACTTACAGAAATAAAGAGGTTTTTGAATGTATTACATGTAAAAAAAGAACTCCTGTAGAAGAGATGGGGTAGAGAGTTGAAAATCGGGGTACTCTCTGATACACATCGTAAGGTGCAGCGATCACAAAATAACATTGAGCATCTCATTAAAAATGGTGCTGAGTTTTTGATTCATGCCGGAGATATTGGAGAACCTGAAATGCTGCAGCAGCTTAAAAATAGCGGTCTGCGTTATGTTGCCGTTTATGGAAATAATGATGCCCATCTGCACGAATACCACAACAAGTACAACCTTGTTCAAGAGCCCCACTATTTTAAGCTGGCTAATACGAAGTTCAAGCTAATGCACCTCCCCTTTTATATGAATGCTGATGCAGAGATTGTCATTTTTGGTCATACCCATGAGTTTGAGTGTGATTTTAAAAACGGTACTCTTTTTCTTAACCCGGGTGAAACATGTGCACGAAATAAGCCTCTTTCTGAGTGCGCTCTACTAGAAGTTGATGAGAACTATTTTAAGGTCACCTACTATACTAAAAAGAATAAAAGTGAACACTACGCTCAACAGCACTTTACTTTTGAGAGGGTCTAAACTGATGAAAAAGATATTTTTATGCTCTATCTCTAATATCAATAGCGGAACCTGTAATGAAGACTGCAAGTTTTGTTCACAAAGCGTCAAATATAAAGCTGATATTGAGCGTTATGTTCAAAAACCCATTCCGCAAATTATTAAAGAAGCCCAGTATGTTGAGGCTAAAGGAGCGCTTGGATTTTGTCTTGTTACCGCACAAAAAGGGCTTGACGATAAAACATTAAAATTTGTCTGTGATGTAGCGCGCGCTGTAAAAGAAGCCGTGCCAAGACTCCGTCTGATTGCTTGTAACGGGACGGCATCTCTAAAGCAGTTAATAGCGCTAAAAGATGCCGGAGTTGCCGCCTATAACCACAACTTAGAGACCTCAAAAGAGTTCTACGCTAACGTCTGTACTACCCACAGTTGGGAAGAGCGCTATAATACATGTAAAAATGTCAATGCCTCGGGACTAAAGCTGTTAACAGGCGGTATATTCGGTCTTGGCGAGTCACAAGAAGACCGCATCTCTATGCTTAAGTCCATTGCAAGTTTACATCCAATATCAGTTCCTATTAACTTTTATCATCACAACCAGGCACTACCGCTTTCACCTAACATACTAAGCGTTGATGAAGCACTAAAACTGCTTGCTCTGACACGAAAGATGATACCTGATGCTGATAGAATCATGGTAGCAGGTGGGCGTGAGCTCATATTTAAAGAGCGTGTTAAAGAAATTTTTGAACATGGTGTTAACTCTATTGTAATTGGAAACTATCTGACCACTTCAGGCTGTGATGCGGACAATGATCTTACCATGCTAAAAGAACTTAACTTCGGTATTGCCGCCTCCCCAAAAGAGAGATAAATATGAGCTATGAAATTACCTTAATAATCACCCTCTCATTAATTCTAATATTCTCACCATTTTTTGCAAAACTTCTAAAACTTCCTACCACTCCCATTGAGATTATCTTTGGAGCCGTTTTAGGTTATGCAGGACTGCTTGAACATAGTGAACTCTTTGAACTTGTTGCAGAATTTGGATTTCTCTACCTGATGTTTATTGCCGGAACCGAAGTTAATCTTAAAAAAGTACTTGAAATTAACGCGTCCATGCTCAAAAAAATCTTAATCTATATTGCCCTTCTCTATGCCTTTTCAATTGTTTTTTCACTCTATTTTAATCTTGGAAATATTTTTATAGTACTTCTGCCGCTTATTTCTGTGGGGCTTATTGCTAAACTTGCCAAAGAATATGGTCAAACTAACTGGGTCACACTTTCAATGACTGCAGGCGGTATTGGCGAGGTGGTAAGTATTGCCGGTATTACACTTGCTTCTGCTGCGTTGGAACATGGTACCGGTGTCGAGTTTTTTGAAATTATTGCATCATTAGCACTCTTTATCGTATTTATTTTAATCTTGTTTCGTGCACTGCAACTTCTTTTTTGGTGGTTTCCGGAGACTTCTACCGTACTCATGCCACACTCAGACAACCAAGAACAAGATATTAGACTCTCTATTGGAATTTTCTTTCTTTTAATCGCTATGATGATTTTTCTGGATCTTGAAGTGGCGTTTGGAGCCTTTATTGCAGGAATGTTTATTCCTACCTTTTTCGAACATAAACATGAACTTCCTGAAAAGCTCTCTAGTTTTGGATTTGGATTTGTCGTTCCCATTTTCTTTGTCTATATCGGAAGCTCTTTTAATCTTGAAGCAATTTTGATGGAGGGTCTGCTTATCAAAGCATCACTCATTGCCTTAGGAATGATTGCAATGCGCGTCATTAGTGCCGGTGTTTTTTCAAAATCTATCGGTCACCGAAATGCGATACTTCTAGGGCTCTCCCATGGTATGCCACTAACCTTGCTTATTGCGATGGCAACACTTGCATATCACGCCAACAGTATTGATCAGCTTCACTATTATGCCTTTATTTTGGCTGCTCTATTTCAAGTCATTGTCGTTATGATTGCCATAAAACTCATCAACATTGAACCAAAACCATCAAAGGATTAATTGGTTATAATACTTGAAAATCGCTAAGGAGAGTTTATGTCGCAATCAGTCTTGCTCACTTTAGCCAGAGATTCTATTATTGAGGTTCTTGAAGCTAAAAGAATAATTGATAGCAAACTCCTTATTCAAGAGCATCCGCTCTTATCAGAAAAAATAGCCACATTTGTCACCATCACAATCAACAACGAACTGCGAGGCTGCATTGGCTCACTGCAACCCGATCGTAGATTAATTGATGATATTATTGCTAATGCTAAATCTGCAGCATTTGAAGACCCAAAGTTCCCTCCGATTACCACGTCAGAGTATCTGCGTTGCACTGTCGAAATCTCTATTTTGACTCCAGCTCAAAAAGTTGAATATAGCACTATTGAGGATTTGAAAGAACACATTAACGTTGGCAGTGATGGCGTCATCTTAAGCCATGATGGACAAAGTGCAACTTTTTTACCGCGAGTCTGGAGTGAACTGCCACAATTTGATGACTTTTTCAATGCATTGTGTACGAAAGCTTCATTACATTCTCACTGTCTCTGCATGCATCCTGAGATTTATACCTACCAAGTTAACACCGCAAAAGACGAACCTCTTTTAAAATAACAACATAAACAAATAACAAAATTCACCTTTTAATTCATTTTCTAAGCTTTTTTTTGTATAATAACCATAATTTAAAATAAAAAAAGGAAAATAGATGGGAAAATTATCACTCTTACTCTCTTGCGCACTTCTAACTACTTCGCTGTTTGCAACTCAATACGACTACGAAGTCAGTGTAATGGGCGGTGTAACAGAGCATGAAGACGTAACAGGACTAGACTCAAAAGGCGTATATGGAGCAGAACTCCAATACAATGGCTTTGATAGTTTTTTCAGTCCGGAACTCGCTTACTACTACTCACCAAGAAGTGGTGGCGGCGATACTACAATCCAACGTATCTTCTTAAATGGTGTTCATAACTTTCATGAATCAGATAAAGTGACTGCTTTTGCAAAACTTGGTGCCGGTTATGAAATTGTTGAACTCGACCGTATTGTCAATATTGAAAATGGAAACAGAGACTCTGTAATTTTTGATGCCGGTGCCGGTTTTAAAGTGGCACTTGCTGATCAGATTGCATTAAAATTAGAAGCAATCTATGCTAATAAACTCAATAGCGGAACCATCGATCAAAGTATCACTTTTTTAGCAGGTCTTAATTTCGGTTTTGTTCCAAAAGAGCTGCCGGTAGCTGCTGTTGCCGCTCCAGTCGTTGCAACTCCGCTTCTTATTATTTCAGATGATGATGGTGATGGCGTACCAAATGGTGATGACAAATGTCCAAACACTCCAAAAGGTGTTACTGTTGATGCTGATGGGTGTCCTTTAGATAGTGATATGGACGGTGTACCTAATTTTAAAGATAAATGTCCAAATACTCCAAAAGGTTTCGCCGTTGATAGCGATGGTTGTGCAGAGAAGATGGATCTGCTTGTAAACTTTGCATTTGACTCTTCAATAATCACAAACGGTGATGCATCAAGAGTTTCAACATTTGCTAAATACCTTAAACGTAATCCTTACAAAGCAACTATTGTAGGGCATACTGATCATACAGGAACAGAAGCTTACAATCAAAAACTTTCTGAGCGTCGTTCAGCAGCAGTAAAAGCACTTCTTGTAGAAGATGGTATTGCAGCAGATAGATTAACCGCTATAGGAAAAGGTCAAACATCACCGGTTACTACTAACAGTACCAAAGAAGGTCGTACAGCAAACCGCCGTGTTGAGGCAATATTAGTAAAATAGTACGCCAAAGGAAATAAATTCCTTTGGCTACGCTAACGCTGAGTTTTACTCGGCGTAAAGCCCGCGTGCAGTAAACCGCACTAATCCTTACAGATATTCTTTAAAGTTCATCATAAATTTTTGAAGCTTTGGTGCAATCACTGCTTGACAATATCCTTGCGCTGAATTGAGTGCATAATAGTTTTGATGATACGCCTCTGCCGCATAAAATGTAGGAGTTTGCGAGAGTTCTGTAACTATGGTATCGCTCAAACTTTGTTGCACTGCCTCAATCACCTCAAGCGCCATCTCTTTTTGCACATCATCATAATAGTAAATTACCGAACGATATTGCGTTCCCTTATCGGCTCCTTGCACATTAAGTGTGGTCGGATCATGAATGGCAAAGAAAATTTCTAATATCTCTTTATAGCTAACAATATCAGCATCAAATACCACTTCTACTACTTCAGCATGACCCGTTGCACCACTGCATACAGACTCATAACTGGGATTGGAACGTTTCCCTCCGGCATAACCGCTCACTGCAAATGTTACACCTTTAACTTTATGAAATACCGCTTCAATACACCAGAAGCATCCACCTCCAATAAGGGCTCGTTCTTCATTCATACAATCTCCTTTTTACGCTTATTGTATCAGCATGTTCGACACCATTAGCAAAAGGAATCACTATAGTATTGTAATTTACATGTAATTTAATATTCAAAGTCAAAACCTAAATTTGACGTTAAAATGATTAAAATATTTGACTTTTAACGTCAAATAGTGTATTATTACTGCAACAAATTATTTTTATAATTAAAAGGTAAGTCTATGAAAGATGTATTAATTCTAGGTGGTGGATTTGCTGGTGTTGAAGCAGCAATATTTCTGCGTAAAGAGAACTACAATGTCACACTTGTCAGTGACAGAGACTATTTTTATATCTACCCGACATCTATCTGGATACCGACATGCGGTACTGAGTTTAAAGATGTCTGTATTGACTTAAAAGAGCTTCAAAATGCCCATAGCTTTAAGCTCATTATTGATGAGGTCACGGCTATCAGGTCTAAAAAGAACGAGGTAGAACTTAAAGAACGTGGCATCATCAATGATTATGACTATCTTGTAGTTGCTATGGGTTCACATAAAGTCAAACACACAGGGATTGAACACACCATGTCAATCTGTGGCGCACCCGAAATCTCCCTAGAAATTCGCTACGCCTTAAATGCTCTTATTGCCAAAGGCAGCGGAAAAATAGCCATGGGTTTTGGCGGCAATCCTCATGACAGTTCCGCCGTACGCGGAGGACCCGGATTTGAACTACTTTTTAATGTTCACCACATGCTTAAAAAAATGGGCATTCGTGATAAATTCGAACTCACATTTTTTGCTCCAATGAAAGAGCCCGGAGCACGTATGGGCCCGCAGGCGTTGAAGATGATGGAGATGTATTTTTCCCGTCTTAACATCAACCGTCATTTTGGAAAAAAGATTAAAGCATTTCTTAAAGACGGTATTGTGTTTGAAGATGATTCAAAACTCAAAAGTGACTTCACCATGTTTATTCCTGCAGGAGATGGGCACAATGTCATTAAAGAGTCAGATCTGCCGTTAAGCAAGGCAGGATTTATTCATATTAATGACCACTGTGAAGTTGATTATGAACATGCTGATTACTTCTTTGAAGATATAGATGGTGAAAAAAAACAGCACTCTAATGTCTTTGCTATTGGTGATGTCGCTTCAATGGATGGGCCGGACTGGCGTGCAAAACAAGGTCATGTTGCCGAAGTGATGGCGCGTGCTATTGCATTTAATATTAAGGCTAGAGATACCGGCATACAAGAACGTAAAGGCTATCAAGAACATATTAATATTTTGTGCGTTATGGATAGCGGAGATGGTGCTGCCTTTATCTATCGTGACGAAAAACGCGCTATGATGATACCGATGCCAATCGTCGGTCACTGGATGAAAAAAGCATGGGGAGTCTACTGCCGTTACTCAAAACTTGGAAAAATACCACGACTTCCGGGTCTGTAATTCAATTACGACAAAGGAACATAATGCAAGAGAAACTTTTTAAAGAGAAATATCCGATTCATACCATCACTATCAGTAAAAGTGATGCTAAATTTGAGGGTGTTGATGCCATTCTTGATGCTATTAAGAGTAATATTGAAGCCCATCTGGTTGCCACCTATATTGGTCTGTTTGATCACTTCTCACACACTAAGTCACTAAGCGATGGTGAATTTGCAGCGGAAATGATTGATGCTAAAAATATTATGTTCTGCTTTGGAAAAGAGCTAACCAATCCCATGGTCTTAGCCGTGCGTCCACGTTCTATTGGTGTTGCCGATATGGGTGAGTATTTTGTTCTCTCATTTTTAGAAGCCCCCAATCCAACTGCCAATGTGGCGATGAAGCGATGGTGCCTATCAATACTCAAATAATTTTCGTACTGCTTCTAACCGCCCTTTTTTTAACGGGCTGTGAAGAGAAAATATATACCCAGTTTTACAGTGAAAAAAAATTACATGTAAATTGTCTCAACATTGAGAGTCTTGACAGCGACGTCGATGCGCTGCTAAAAAAGACTCTTTCCCCTCTAACCATCTCAGATGAATGCCCATTTACCCTCCAAGGAATGCACCATCATGTTAAAGCATGTAAAAATCCCGTTGCAAATTCTGTTGGTGCCGACTTTGACGGCTATGTAAAATTGCAAGTGTTTCATAATGAAACCTGCTACTACCGCATTCAACAAGATTTTAAAAGTGCTCCGTGGCAAGAGAGGATGCGTCATATTGCCGCGCGTCTCCAAAAGGATTTGAACCTGTAATACTGTCGTAATTATTTCTGCTTATACTTTTAAAAATAAAAAAGGAGAGACAATGTCATACGATGATCCAATGAGTGCACTTGAGAAATGCATTATTCAACGACTAAAAAAATCGTGTAAAAACCGATGGATGCTTGAAAACCTTAACTTCTACCACCTTCTTAAACCACATAATTCAGCTTTATGCTCTACTTTGTTAAAATAACAGTACTATTTACATGTAAAAAGATTATAGATGTCCATAAAACAACAACTTTTAAATACAATTAAAACACGTCCGCTTATTATTGACGGTGCCATGGGTACCCAACTCCAACAGCGTGATGATGATATTGCCGAGTCTGCATGGGAAGGTAATGAAGGGTGTAACGAGATCTTAAACGTTACCGCACCTGATGTGATGCGCGATATATATGATGCCTATTTAACCGCCGGTGCCGATCTTATTACGACCAATACTTTTGGAGCCTTTTCATGGGTTTTAGATGAGTATGACATTGGTGAACGTGCTTATGAACTTAGCCATGCCGGAGCCGCCTTAGTCAAAGAGATGTGCGATAAGTTCTCTACTCCCAAGCACCCGCGTTATGTTTTAGGCTCTATCGGTCCGGGAACCAAACTGCCCTCTTTAGGGCACATGCACTATGATGAGATGTTTAAAGGGTACAAAGAGTGTGCCATTGGACTCATTGACGGCGGTTGTGATATCTTTTTACTTGAGACCTGCCAAGACCCGCTTCAAATCAAAGCAGCACTCCATGCGTGTGAAGCGGCAAATAGAGAGCGTAATGTAGAACTCCCGATTATGGTCTCAGTGACAATTGAGCTTTCAGGAACCATGCTTATCGGTACCGATGTACAAACCATCACCACTATTTTAGAGCCTTTTAATATTCTCTCTCTCGGTTTTAACTGCGGAACAGGTCCCCAGCAGGTAGAAAAGCATGTCAAAACACTAAGCCAAACTTGGGGAAAACCTATCTCAGTCCATGCCAATGCCGGATTGCCGCAAAATCGTGGCGGTTACACCTATTACCCAATGGGGCCCGATGAGTTTGCTGCACATCAAGAGAAATTTTTAAAATATGACGGAGTGAGCTTTTTAGGAGGCTGTTGCGGTACAACACCGCAACATATTCGTGCCTTAGTTGATAAAGTCCGCACCATCACACCAAAAACACCAACCGGCTCACAAGTCACCTCGCTTGCATCACTCTTTAGTACGGTACCACTTATGCAAGAGCCTGCTCCACTCCTTATTGGTGAACGCTCTAATGCTACGGGTTCAAAAGCCTTTCGTGAACTGCTTTTAGCAGAAGATTACGAAGGAACGCTCAGTGTTGGTCAGCAACAAGTACGCGCAGGCGCTCATGTTCTTGATGTCTCTGTCGGTTTTGCGGGGCGCGATGAGAACAAAGATATGAATGAAGTGATGGGTCTGTATGCTCAAAAAATTAATCTGCCAATCATGCCGGACTCAACGCAAGTCGCAGCTCTTGAAGCGGCACTCAAACTCATTGGCGCAAAAGCCATTATCAACTCAGTAAACCTTGAAGATGGGATTGAGAAGTTTGATATTGTCTGTCAACTTGCTAAAAAATACGGTGCCGCACTAGTGTGTCTTACTATTGATGAAGTCGGTATGGCAAAAACGGTTGAGCGAAAACTCGAAATTGCAGAACGTATTTATGAGCTTGCCACTCAAAAGCATGGATTGAATCCTGAAGATTTAGTCTTTGACCTGCTTACTTTTACCGTAGGAAGCGGTGATGAAGAGTATCGTGATGCTGCCATACAGACTATTGATGCGATTCGTGAACTCCGCATCAAACATCCTGAAGTCGGTGCTGTTTTAGGACTCTCAAACATCTCATTTGGTCTGCATAAAGATGCACGACCCTATCTGAACTCCATCTTTTTAGACCACTGTATTAAAGCGGGACTCACCTCAGTTATTATTAACGTCAAACATATCATTCCTCTCAATAAAATCTCTAAACAAGAGCAGGATATCTGTAATAACCTGCTCTTTAATAAAAGACCCAAAGGAGAAGCTCTTTTTGAGTTTATTGAACATTTTGATTCTAAAGAAGCAGTTGACGTTGAAGCAGAAGATGAAGCCTACAATGCTCTCAATACCGAAGAAAAAATTGCAAAACTTCTGCTTGAGGGTGACAAAGAGCGTATGATTCCTCTTGTAAAAGAGGCACGTCAGACCATAGCACCTGAACGCATCGTCAATGAGATTCTTATTAATGCGATGAAAGTGGTCGGTGAACTTTTTGGTTCAGGTCAAATGCAGCTGCCATTTGTACTCCAAAGTGCTGAAACAATGAAAAAAACCGTAGATTATCTCAACCCATATCTGCCAAAAATTGATAAACCTGTTGATACGACACTGATCTTAGGGACGGTTAAAGGTGATGTTCATGATGTTGGTAAGAACTTAGTCGATATTATTCTCTCCAACAACGGATACAAAGTCATCAACCTCGGTATTAAAGTCGATCTTGATAAATTCGTAACAACACTCAAAGAGTCCAACGCCCAAGCAATTGGAATGAGCGGACTTCTGGTAAAATCGACACAGGTGATGAAAGAGAACTTAGAAACAATGAAAGAAGCCGGAATCAAGATTCCTATTCTTCTTGGCGGTGCGGCACTTACTCGTGCCTTTATTGATGATTTCTGCCGACCGTTTTATGATGGACCGATCTTTTACTGTAAAGATGCCTTTGACGGGGTTACAGCAATGAGCCGCATTGAAGCAGGAAATTTTGATACGGATTTGCATGGGAAAGGTACAGAAAAAGTTACTGCTAAAATTAAAGAAGAAATTGCTATCCCTCCATTTAAAGAGATTACTATGCCCTCACGTGACGTTAGCGTACCAACACCACCATTTTGGGGAAGACGTGAACTAAAACTTACTCAAGCACAAAAAGAGATGGCATTTGAGTGGGTTAATCACAAAATTCTTTTCAAATCTCGTTGGGGTTACAGCTCTAAAGGGATGAGTAAAGAAGCTTATGAAAAACAACTTAACGAAGTAGTATGGCCTGCTTACGAGCGATTAAAAAAACAGTTTTTAGAAGAGGGGCTGTTTGAGCCAACTATTATTTACGGCTACTGGCCATGCCGCAGTGACGACAATACCCTGCTCATTTTCCATGAGAGCGAGGGGTGGCACAGCGAAGAGGAGATCTGTACCGATACGCTGGAGCATGTCATTGGGCGCGCTGAGTACCATTTTGACTTTCCACGGCAGCGTAAAAAACCCCATCGTGCCATTAGCGACTTTTTCCATCGTGACCGTCATGATGTTATTGCTCTTACCTGTGTCAGTGCCGGATCAAAACTGAGCGATGCGGAACGTGTCATTTATGATGCAGGAAACTACACCGAATATTACCAGTTTCACGGTCTTGGTGTTGAACTTGCAGAAGCACTGGCAGAGATTGCCCACAAACAGATACGACTTGATTTAAATATTTCTGAAGGCGAAGGGAATACACTCGGTGATGTCAGAATGAACCGCTATCAAGGTGCACGCTACTCCTTTGGTTATGCGGCATGTCCCGACTTGGAATTAAATGTACCGCTGTTTAAATTGTTACGCCCCGAAGAAGAGGGCATTGAGTTGAGCGAAACATTTCAGATTCACCCTGAGCAGTCTACCTCAGCATTGGTGGTTT
Source organism: uncultured Sulfurimonas sp. (assembly GCA_964481625.1). Lineage (GTDB taxonomy): Bacteria > Campylobacterota > Campylobacteria > Campylobacterales > Sulfurimonadaceae > QNZR01. Next base: position 287 of record CAYZUN010000003.1, on the reverse strand, counting down.
ACCACCCTAAGGCTAGTTATTTTAATGTGTAACATACATGTATAATCTCTTGATATAACACTTTTGGAGATAAAAAACAATGAATAAAGATGAGAAAGAAGTTGAAAACTACTTAAAAACATTAAATCCTATAAGTTTACAATTTGAGCCTGAGGGAAAAGATACTACTCCAGACTTTTTATTAGACAATAAAATAGCTATTGAGGCTAGGCGACTTAATAAAAATTATTTTAATGGAGATATTGTTCATGGTCAAGAAAGTTTAGAAAAACCCATCTTTGATTATA
>CAYZUN010000002.1:0-55787 GCA_964481625.1 uncultured Sulfurimonas sp. | reverse complement strand
ATTTTAGCGTTTTTTCACTTTTAGAATGATTTGAGTGGGTTTTTGGGAGTGCCCTCTATTTAATATCCCATTCTCAAATTCTGCTATTATATCACTATATATAAAAGTTACAGGAATTTAGATGTCAGTATTTCAGATTTTAATGTTAGCAGTGACCGCGTTTTTCGCCTACAGAGTCTATGAGCATATTAATACGCTTAAAGATCCACCCGAACCAGCTCCTAGTCGTGATTCACTCTCATCGTTTGACCCGGAGATACTTCTTGAAAGAGCAGACAAGGCCTTTGAAGAAGAAGATTTTAAACGTGCTGCAGCACTACTAGAAGAGGCTCATGCTAAAGCACCGAACAATACGGAGATTTTAAACAAACTCGGATTTATATTGGCAAAAAATGGTGATTTACAGGCAGCTATTGAGGTCTATCAGAAGTCACTTGCCATTGATGCCGATGATGATATGGTGCACAATGCTATCGCCTCACTCTACCGACGAACATCAGAATTCAATAAAGCCAAAGAGCATTATGAGAAGGCTTTAGAGATCGATGATGCATATGAGGTGACCTACTATAACTTTGCGAATCTGTTGGTACAGATGGACGAGACAGAACATGCAGCGCAGATGTATGAAGCGGCCTTGCAGATTAACAGTGACTTTACAGAAGCTACTCAAGAGTTAGAGAAGCTACGCATATGAAAGTCGGAGAGATCTACCGATTTTTAGATGAACTTTCCCCTTTTGAGCTACAGGAAAAATGGGATAATTCGGGTCTACTCATTGGTGATTTTGATCAAGAGATTGAGAAGGTGGTACTCAGTATTGATCTTGATGAAGCGTTGATTGAGAGTCTCGATGAGAACACGCTTGTCATCACCCATCACCCCATTATTTTTGGCGGACTCAAGCAGTTACGTTTCAATGAGTACCCTTCAAAAATTTTAAAATTGATGATTCAAAAAAACATTACCAACATCGCAATGCATACCAATTTTGATCAGACCCATCTAAATAGTTACGTTGCCCAAGAAATATTAGCTTACAAAATTACACATCGTGAGGGGTTTGTTGCTTACATGGAAGTGAATGAATCATTTGATACATTTGCACAAAAAGTACGTAGCGCTTTTAAACTCTCTCATCTAAAAGTTGTCAAATGCCACGATTATCTAAAAACTGTGGCTTTGACAACCGGTTCTGGCGCCTCACTTATTAAAGAAATAAAAGCAGACTGTTTTTTAACCGGAGACATTAAATACCACGATGCCATGGAGGCAAAAACGATTGGAATGAGTATGATTGACATCGGTCATTATGAGAGTGAGTGCTATTTTGGAGAAATTTTAGAGAAATATTTGATTAATTTAGGATTAAGCGTTATAATTTCGCCATCGAAAAACCCCTTCACCTATATGTAATATGTCATTGATATAGAAATTCCAAAAAGGAAACAGATGAACAAACACCTTGAACAACTAATTGAGCTATCTATTGTCGATAAAGAGATCGATGCATTTGAACCGCAAATTGAAGAAGCGAACTATAAATATGAGACGGCTTTGGCAACAAGCGAGAACATATCAAGTGGGATTGAAACTTTAGAAGAAGAGATTAAAGAAGAGAAGCTTAAAAAGCAGAAAAATGAACTTCATCTAGGGGAACTCTCAGCAAAACTTGAAGATAACAGCAGAAAAAGTGCTGAGATCAAAACAGAACGTGAGATGAAATCACTTCAGCTTGAAGAAGAGATTGCTAAAGAGCAGATCACTTTTGCTAACGAAGAAATTGAACGACTAGAGCGTATTATTGCTAGTAAAGATGAGAGTATTAACGTACTTAAAACAAAACTTGAAGAACTTTCATCAGGCTTAGCAACGATCAAGTCAGAAGTTGATGCGAAACTTGCTGCTATTGATATTGAGCGTACAGAAGTTTTTGCTAAAAAAGAGAAACTGGTATCAGGTATGAATCAGAAGGGCCTTTCGTTTTATCAGAAGATTCGTCGTTGGGCAAAAAACACAACAGCAGTGACCGTTAAGAAACAGGCATGTATGGGCTGTTTCATGAAAATTAATGATAAGATTTACTCTGAAGTAATCAAAGGTGAAGAGATTGCAACCTGTCCGCACTGTGGAAGAATTCTTTATTTGGATAAACAAGAGGCAGATCAAGAGGCTTAATGACGCCTTTTACACTCTTTTATTTTCTCTTTTCACTGTTACTGTATATTGTAGCAGTGCCTTTTTTACTCATAGTATCACTTAAAGCTAAATACAAAGAATCCATTCCATCACGTTTTTTTTTATGGAATAATCCCCCTTTTAAAAAGAGTGGCATCTGGTTTCATGTCTGCTCTTTAGGTGAGAGTAGAGCACTTAAACCACTACTTGAGCTCTTAAGTGAAAAAGACATTAATATTACGACCACAACGCAAACCGGGTTTAGTGAGTCGAAAAAATACAGAGTGGATGTGCGCTATTTGCCTTATGAACTTTTTTTACCATTTTGGATAAAAAAGCAAAAAACGGTAGTTGTACTAGAAGCTGAGTTTTGGTACATGCTTTTTGCTGTTGTTGCGGCACAAGGTTCTAAAGTCATACTGCTTAATGCACGTATTTCTGAGCGAAGCTATCCAAAATATCTAAAACTGCGATGGTTTTATAAAAAGATGTTTGAGCGTGTCAATACTATCTTTGTTCAAAGTGAAGCAGACAAAGAACGTTTTGAATCATTGGGTGCAACAAATATCCAAGTTCTTGGTAACATTAAATTAGCACAGCAGATCAAAACAACTAAAACGTATAAAAAATCTGATATCCAAACCATTGTGGCAGCGAGTACGCATAAGGGTGAAGATGGAATGATTCTCGCAGAATTTGTGACGTACCGCAAAGAGCATGAGAGTAAATTAATTGTAGTACCTCGTCACCCCGAGCGTTTTAATGAAGTGTGGCAATTAATTACTACAGTTTGTGATAAAAGTAATTTTACATGTAAACGGTTCAGTGAGACTAAAAGTTTTGATGCTGATATTGTGTTGGTTGATGCTATGGGTGAGTTAAATAACATCTACGCCATCAGCGATATTGCTATTTTAGGTGGAGCATTTGCACCTATTGGCGGGCACAACCCGTTGGAACCTGCAACATTTGGATGCAAGATTATTACTGGAAAAGAACATTTTCACCAGTTAGAACTTTTTAAACATGTGAGTAATGTACAGTTTTGTGAACTGCATGAACTGCATGAAAAACTGATCGCCTCGCAAACAATGCAAGGTTCAGAAATTACAGAAACCATCGATTTGCAAAAAGTCGTTGAAACAATAGGATAAATTATGTCAAATAAAAAAAGAGAATATTCATATAAACGTGCTGAAGACAAGAAACAAGAGGCAAAAATTAAATCAAAGAGTAAAGCATTCGCAGCCAGTGATGCTAAGCGTGAACAAGTAAAAAATGCCAGAAGAAATACACGAAAGAATGAAGCACGTCTTAAAGCAGAAAACTTTGATGAGACTACGGTTGAAAGTGAGGCCGCCCCTGTAAAACCAAAAAATTTGGAAAAGGCATACAAACTTTTAGCGATTCAAGAAGAGATATCTAACTCTCAAGCTAAGACGCTTATTGATAGAGGTTTAGTCTATGTAGGCAATAAAAAAGTGATAATCGCCCGTGGCGATATCGATAAAAAGACAGAGTTCGTTATTCAAAAAGTAGAGGCTGCTAAAATTATTTTTCAAAATGATGATTTAGTGGTTGTGGATAAACCGGCATTTATAAATTCTGATGAAATTGAACGCCAGTTTCCTGGAAGCCAATTGCTCCATCGACTTGATCGTGAAACAAGTGGAGTATTGATGTTAGTAAAAAATGAAGAATTCCGCTCCCGTGCCATTAAAGCATTTAAAAATGATGAAGTTTATAAAGAGTATGTTGCGTGGGTAGAGGGTGTCTTTATTGATGAAATTATTATTGATAAACCAATTATTACACAAAAGAAAAAGAACAAAGCCTACTCCAAAATTGCCCGTCACGGTGGAAAAAGTGCTAAAACGGAAGTCTATCCGTTAGAGGTATCTGGTAAAAAAAGTAAAGTGAAATGTATTATTCATGAAGGTCGAACGCATCAGATTCGAACACACTTGCGCTCTATTGAATACCCGATTGTCGGTGATGAGCAGTACGGTGGACGCCGTTACCGACGGGTTATGTTACATGCAAAAAAAGTAAAACTGCTTGGTATGACCTTTGAAGCTAAAGAGCCGAAGATTTTTTCTCACTTTTGTGAGTAAAAGCTTTATTTGGCGTATTAATTAAACAATAATACAAATAATATACAATGTCGTCATTGAAAAAACAGTAAATTAATGTTAAAAATAGTCACTTAATGTTGATTTACTATTATGAGGAGAAGTTTTGCTTGATTATATTGCACCAATACTCGCAGCAGTAATCAGTACACATGGAGGTCCTGTTCTAACACCAGAACAGGTAGCAGTAAAAAAAATCGTAGCATATGCAGATAGTGCTAGAAACCCTATTCCAACACTGCAAGATTATACTCATGCCGGTGTAAACGGTGTTACTAGTAGAAATTTATCTGAGTTTAATAAACTTGTTGACTCTTTAGAATCCAAAGATGTTAATAGTGCTCAAGAGAGGTCGACACTTGTTTCACAGCTTCCAATGGCCATGGAGCCATTTGATGATATTGTAAAAACTGAATATTTCACTCCTTTTACGTTTCAATCAAAAGTTACGTACACTGAGTCTAATGATGTACACTATTTTTTAGAGAATACGAATAGTTTACTTATTAATGCTTCTGTGAATGAAGAAGGATTAATAACTATTGCTCCTGCAGGTAATGGAAGCGGCATAGGTACGAGTGAAATTACTCTAATCGCATTTACAGCTACTAATGTTGCCAGCCACAGCTTTAATGTAACAATTGAAACCGCCTCTTTTATTGAGTTTTCTCTTCTTGATTTTATTGCTGTTAGTAATGAGAATTGGAATGAAACTGCAGTGCGCAAAGTTTTACATGCATTTGCTTATGGTGGTCACGCTACTGATACGCAAATTAAAACATGGGCAGCAATGCCTCCTAAGAAAGCCATTGTGCAGATGTTGACGTTTGAGCCGAAAAATGAGCTTTTATCACCGTCGCGTAATTATCAGCCCGATACGACATCATTGGAGAGATTGGCAAAGTTTTGGAATAAAGCAGCTTATGTTAAACCAGAGAATAAAAAGCGCTTCACAACAACACCGACCTCATGGGAAACACCCACAGCAAGCTGGATGATGGCGGTATTAAATCGTGGACTCAATCCATTTTTGCATCGTGTTGGATTGTGGGAGACGAACTATCACATGTCTGTGAGTCAGGTTTCAGGTGTGTATCCGCTAGCAATGTTGAGCCATTATGATAATATTATGAACTCTTTGAGTGATAACCGCAGTTATGAACAGGTGATTGCTCAAGGGGCAAAAAATGCTGCGGTAGCGTATCAGTATGGTCATAACCGTAATATTTTTAAAGATGGCAAATTTCGAGGAAATGAAGACTTTGCCAGAGAGTATCATCAACTCTTTTTTGGAATATTAGGCGAGTATGATCATGATTATCATGAATCTACTACTATTCCTAATACGGCGAGAGCATTAACCGATATGAAGGCCTCTTGGCATCCCGAAGAAGAGGGCGGACCCGATAGAGAGATTGTCTTTGGAGTTGATAAGCATTATAGTTCTGATTTAGAGATATTAAATACAACAATTTCCGGTTATAAAGCAGATATTAAAATTGATGAGATAGCCATGAATGCCATAACCCATGAAGAGAGTTTACAAAACTTACCTATCATGATCATTAGTCATTTAGCTGATGATAATCCTTCAGCAGCAACTATAAAACGTATTCAAAATAGCTGGGCAATGATGCCAGTGAAACGACTGCTTCCTTTTTTAAGGGCTTATGCCGTTTCAACCGATTTCCATAGTGCATCACGCATAAAATATGCTAGTTCCATACAGCGCATGATGACAACAATGAATCTTTTAACGATTGATAATGAAGAAAACGGCTATATGTTTTATTATCCGAATTGGGAGTTATCAAAAGAAAACATTAGAGTCTTTAGTCCTACTCATGCTGTTTTTGGACATCAAACGGGGTTGGAAGCTTCAGATAATGGAAATATCTTTCGAATTAATTACAATCGCAGTGCCAAAAATGGCTGGGTCTATTGGCGTTATTATGAGTGTGTTAAAAATAGCAGTGGAGAGTGTCCTAAAGATAAGGACGGCAATGTGATTGGTGTATGGGAGAAAAAATGGAAAGATGTCATTCCTGCAAATGGAGCGGGTAAATATATTGTAGAAGATGTGGCACGTTGGCTATGGGAGCGTTTTATTGCCGATGGCGGGAAAAACTATGGTGAATTAGAACGAGCACATCTTATTGCACTGTTAAACGGAAAAGATTTAGCACTCTTTTTAGATAAAGAGAACCCGTTAGCAATTTATGATAAGACAAAAGTGACGACTAACAGCGGAATTCTCAGACTGCTTAATGACGGTGCCGTGGAGCAAATGAATTTAAGTAGTAGCGATATTTCTAAGCGACGAAATGCTGATTATCGCATTAACTTGGCAATTTCATTTATTGCTGCAACACCTTATATCTATGCGCAGGAGGGACAATAATGAAACGACGTGAATTTATAAAAATGTCTGCAACGGCAGCACTATTTTTAGCTATGGGAGGAGCGCCGATAACTGCTCATGCTGCTACTTCGATTGCATCAAAAACAGTTGTTAAAATTACTTTAGACGGGGGTCCGGACTTTAAACATTTAATTGTACCTGCTTTTGATGCTAATGATGGCAGTTATGGCGCTGCTTACTGGAGAGCTCGCGCTTCAATATTTAGGGTTAATGCGAGTAGCAATGATGCATTGAGACAGGCCTATAATGATAATTATGACGAAATTGTTCTTGATGGCGTTAGATGTGGTATTTTAAAATCGTGTGCATGGTTAAAGAGTGAAGTTCAAAGTGGTAATGTTGCCATTGTGAATAATGTGGTTGCATCAACAAATAGAGATCATTACCACTCTAAGTTAATAATGGAGAGTGGCTCACTCAGTACAGGTGCTAATGATACCGATATTAGTGGTTGGGGTGGACGCGCTGTAACTGAGCTTGATGCTAATGTTGTTGCAGTAACGCAAGGAGTTCGAATGGTCTGTAACGGTCCTGATCCCCTTAATGCAAACGGATATGATAATAGTCGTGTCATTAGTAATTTTGACAGTCGTGATATGGGGCTTTATAACTATGATACTCAAGGTGATATTGATAGCGGATCTCGCAGTTATATCTGGTCTGCTCAAGCCATTTCAAGTCGATCATTGAAAAGTTATTATGAGGCTAAAGCCAGTGAAATTCCGGAGAAAAGTCCTTATAAAAAATTTATAAAACATGAACAGCAGCTTCGTCAATTTGGTGATCGTGTTAAAATTCGATTAGATGCAACTCCCATTCCATCGGCTATTAAAGCACTTTATGAGGGTAATAATACACTAGAATCGACTTATTTTGCAAAACAGATACGAAATCTATATGATAGTTTTGTAACACAAGATATTTTAGAGATGCGTTTTGCAAATATGGAATATACAGGCTGGGACAGCCATAGAGAACAACATCGATCGTTAGAGCCAAAGTTTAGCGATCTTTTTGGTACTAATAAAGGGCTTCATACCTTAGTGGATCAACTCAATCGACTCAATAACAATATCTATAATAATTGTGTGTTTGTCATTTCAGGTGAGTTTGGCAGACAATTAAAAAGTAATGGCGATTATGGAACCGATCACGGTCGCGGTAATAGTATGCTTGTTATTGGAAAAAGTGTCAATGGTGGTTTTTACGGTGATCCTTTCCCTGAGGAAGAGATTGCACGTCTTGACATTAAAAATGAAGATATTAATGGAAAAACATCAATGTTTCAAGTTTACGCTAAAGTGCTTAATTGGCAACAAAGTGGTTTAGGAAATCAGGTATTTGATTTAGAAAACCAAATAATTGAGCCTGGTTCGAATCTCTACAAAATGTTCACCGCATAACTTCTCAAATATTTCTCGCCATTTTATATGTATTTTAATATGGTGAGAGTACCTTCCTCAATGGTTATGTTTCAAAATGCTACATTGCAATCCACATAATTTTTTTATATAGATAAAATTTTCCTATCTTTAATATTATCTGAAGTTAAATTTATTAATAATGATTAGTTGATTAATTTTGGAAAATTTTAAAACGGGGGCATTTATATGGAAAACAGTAATATGGTTTCAACAGATGTGCTAATTATCGGGGCTGGTCCATCAGGACTTTCAACCGCGATACATCTAGCAGATAAGTTAAAAGAAAATGGTGACATGAAAAAGGTGACTGTGATTGAAAAGGGGAGTGCAGTCGGTGCACATATCCTCTCGGGTGCAGTGATTAAGACCGAAGCGTTTAAAGAGCTGCTCAGTGAAGAGGAGTTTGAGAATTTACCGTTTGATTCTGAAGTAATTTTTGATGAGACATTAAAATTGAGTGAAGCTGGTGCAATGAAGCTACCGTTTCATCCGCCTTATATGAATAATATGGGCAATCAGATTGCATCACTTGGACAAATATGTAAATATCTCGCTACGATTGCCCAATCAAAAGGTGTGGAGATATATACAGGCTTTGCCGTTAATGAGATTCTTTATGACGATGGGAAAGTGATTGGTGTCAAGACAATAGATACCGGTGTTGACCACCACGGTAACCGTCTGAAAAACTTTGTAGAGGGAACCTCTATTAAGGCTAATATTACAATTTTTGCTGAAGGAACCCGCGGCTCTTTAGCAAAGAAACTAATCAATCGTTTTGATCTTGATACAGGAAAAAATCCTCAAATCTATTCACTGGGAATTAAAGAGCTTTGGAGTGTACCTGAAGGTAATATTGAAGCAGGGCGCGTATATCATACTTTTGGTTACCCTCTTAACAATAATGAAGAGTTTGGCGGCGGGTTTATTTATGGACTTAAAGATAACAAGGTCGCACTTGGTCTAGTTGTTGGACTTGACTATGTTGATCCGACTTTTGATATTCATGCTGCGATGCAGGTATACAAACAGCACCCGAAAGTTTCTAAAATTCTTGAAGGCGGAAAGATAATTGAATTTGGAGCTAAGACACTGCCTGAAGGCGGTTATTTAGCAATGCCAAAACTTTATGATGACAACTTTATGATTGTCGGCGATAGTGCCGGTCTGGTTGCAATGCCGGCACTTAAAGGGGTACATCTAGCAGTTACTTCAGGAATCTGCGCCGCCAAAACAGCAGCGTTGGCACTCTTTAAAAATGATACAAGCGAAGCACAACTTGCACACTACGCAAAGCTTGTTGAGAATAGTCGTATTCGCAAAGAGCTCTATAGGGTAAGAAACTTTAGACAATCATTTACCGGCGGTATGATCACGGGTGCACTTAAGTTTGGTGTACAGTTAGTAACTGGCGGTTCGTGCCCAATTCTTGGTGATTTGACTACAGAAGCAGATAGCGAGACTCTTAAAAAATTATCTGAATATAGCTCGCTGCCATTTAAACAGCGCTTTGCCGGCAAACTCGACTTTGACAAGAAACTAACATTTGATAAGGTTACCAGTGTCTTTTACTCTAAGGCAATGCATGATGAGGAACAGGTTGTTCATTTAGTAGTTAATGATAAAGAGCGTTTTGAGCGCATTAATATGAAACAGTATGGTACGCCATGCCAATATTTCTGTCCGGCAGAAGTATATGAAGTACATGTAAATAAAGAGGGCAACGAGACACTACGTATTCATGCAGAAAACTGTGTACATTGTAAAACGTGTGATATTAAATCTCCTGCTGATGGCATAACCTGGATGACCCCTTATGGCGGTGATGGTCCCCAATATGACAACATGTAAAAAGATTGAGGAGAATATAATATGGCTTTAACAATTATTAGTTTAATGAAACAGGTTCCTCTTCCATCTGAGATGAGAATGGGAGAAGATGGTTTAATGGATAGAACCAAAGCGAAATCCATTATTAATATTGACTGCTCGTTTGGTTTGGAAGCAGGATTACAACTTAAAGCTCAGCATCCCGATGCCAAGCTCATTGTATGTTCTATGGGGCCACCATCGTTTGAGGTTTCTTTGAAAAAAGCTCTTTCAATGGGTTATGATGAAGCCTATCTGCTTTCTGATAGAAAGCTAGGTGGTTCTGATACGTACGCAACCGGTCTAGCCATTGCAAAGATGCTAAAACATCTTGGATTTACAAAAGATTCTAAAGAGCCTTTTGTTATTGTTGCAGGACGCCAAACGAGTGATGGTGATACCGCACATGTACCCTCACAAGTAGCTGAGAACATGGGCATTCCACAAGCAACTTTTATTGAGACTATGGAATCTGACGGTGAGCATATTGTGGCAAAACGTATTATTGAGGGTGGCTACCAGATGATGCGTCTTCCGATGCCATGTGCGCTCTCATTAACACCAACAGGCATTCCACCGCGTCGCCCATCACTTAAAGGTGCTATAAAATCACGCCATAGTGAGATTACCGTCTTTAGTGTTGATGACCTTGGTATTGCACATGACAAAATTGGACTAAGCGGTTCGCCAACCATTGTTGCTAAAGTTGCCAATATAGTGAGTGACAGAGCACCAATTAAAATGAGTGCGGGGCATGATGACAAAGCGTTAGTTGCTAGCCTGATTTCTAACATTGCTGAGGGTAAAAATACTATTGAGCAAAAAGAGAAAAAAGAAGCTAAAGAGAAAAAACGCCCTGATTTTCCTGAGATAGATTTTAGAGAAGGTTCTAAAGGTATTTTAACATGGGCTGAAATAGTTAAGGGCGAAATTATTCGTCCATCACTTGAACTCTTAACGCCGGCACGTGAACTAGCGACTGCGTTGGGTAATGATACAAAAGTAACAACACTGCTTATTGGTGATAAAATAGATGGTTTAGCTAAAACATTGATTGAATATGGTGCTGATGAAGTTATTGTTGTTAATGATAAGCGCCTCCAAGAGTATCTCGTATTACCTTTTTCAACAATTTTTGCGGATGTTATTGCCGATATTAAACCTGAAATTGCGCTTTTTGCAGCAACAACTGCAGGTCGTGAACTGGCACCTCGTATCGGTGTTAAGACACATGGTGGCGTAACAGCAGATTGTACGGCTCTAGAGATCGGTGAGCATATTGACCGTAAAAATAAGCAGATATTCAAACCGATTCTTGAATCTCGTCGCCCAACATATGGTGAAAGCAAGCTTGCAACGATTCTTGGTTTTGTTTGTCCACAGATCTCAACAGCGCGTGCAGGAACATTTGCAGTGCCCAAGCGCCAAGAAGGACGTGCGGGTATTATTACAAAACGTAAAGTAGGACTTAAAAAAGAGGACCTAACGGTTGAGATTCTTGAGACAGTACGGGGTGAGGCTGGACTACAGAATCTTTTTGAAGCGGATATTATTGTAGCGGGTGGTCGACCTGCCGGCGATAGTGATGGATTGGCACTTATTAAAGAGCTGACTGAGGCACTACGTGAACAAGGTGTTAATGCTGAATGGGCTGCGAGTCGTCCCGCAGTTGATGGTGGTTATGCAGAGTATGCACGACAAGTTGGTCAAACGGGTAAAACGGTACGCCCAAAAGTCTACATATCAGCAGCAATTACGGGAGCGATTCAGCATGTGGCAGGAATGAAAGAGTCAGAGATGATTGTCTCAATTGATCATAATGCCAAAGCGGCAATTTTCTCTCATGCAGATTTTGGAATTGTAGGTGAATATGAAGATGTGATGCCGGAGCTAATTGAAAAAGTACGTGCCGGTTTTACCTTTGGTATCGAAGTCAAAAAGTAAATAGGAGTTAAGATGGTTGGAAGAAAAGTAGGAATAGTAGGATCAGGTTTTGTTGGTGCGACAGCTGCATATAGCTTGACACTTTTAGGTACGTGTCACGAAGTTATTTTGTATGATATTGTTCCTGAGGTGGCGAAAGGAAAAGCGATTGATATCGGTCAATCAACATGTTATTCACGTCACGGTACGATTGTGACTGCTGCTCAGAAGCCAACTGACATGAAAGATTGTGATGTGGTTGTCATTACTGCCGGTGTTCCGCGTCGCAGTGAGATGACGAGAGCTGATCTGCTGATGATTAATGCAAAAATCATGAAACAAGTCGTTAATGATATTAAAGAAAACTCGCCTAATGCGATTATTCTTGTGGTATCAAATCCACTTGATGTAATGACCTATATCGCACTCAAAGAGACCGGTTGGGATCGACATAGAATTATTGGTATGGCAGGCGCACTTGATGGTTCAAGAATGGCGTATCAGATCAATAAAAAAGTGGGTTACGGCTCAGGTCAGACGCGCGCTATTGTTATTGGCGACCATGGTCAAAATATGATTCCATATCCGGAGATTTCAGCAGTAGGCGGTGTACCGCTTGATCAGATTGTAGATCGTGAAACTATGGATCATATCATTGAACGAACAAAAGATGGCGGCGCAGAAATTGTTAAATATCTTGGTACGTCAGCATATTATGCACCGGGTCGTGCTATTTCAGTGATGGTAGAGGCAATTTTAGATGATTCACGTATTGTCATTCCCTCTTCGGTAATGCTTGAAGGTGAATACGGACACTCTGATGTTACCGCAGGTGTTCCAGTCGTATTGGGTGCACGCGGTATTGAGCAAATTGTTGAGCTTGAGCTTAGTGATGAACTCAAGGCAAAATTTAAAATTTCTGTCGATTCCATTCAAGAAGGTATTAATATTCTTAAAGAAAATGGTTTTTTCGATACGTAATTAAGAATTACATGTAAATCTAGTATTAAAATAGCTTCAAGAAAACTTAAAGTATCATTTCGCTATAATTCGCTACTTTTTACGCCCGGAGTTGTTCGGGCGAGCCAAATATTTAGGACAGGTAGTGTTTGAAACTTTAACAGACTCGTTTACATCAGCTATTAAAAAAATTCGTTTTCATGACGATGAGAAGGCGCTAAAAAAGGCTCTTCTAGAGCTAAAAAAAGCACTTTTAAAAGCAGATGTTCATCATAAAGTTGTTAAAGATCTTATTGCACAAGTTGAGATTGACACCAAAGAGTCAGGCATTGGTAAAGATCAGTTTCTTGATGCATTGCGTAAGACACTTTATGATATTTTAGATGTTAAAGGGAATCAAGGGTTTGTTTTTGCACCAAACCCTCCTACTGTTATTCTAATGACCGGTTTGCAAGGTTCGGGTAAAACAACGACTACTGGAAAATTGGCAACCTATCTTAAAAATATTAAGAAGAAAAAAGTTCTTGTTGTTGCAGCAGATTTACAGCGTTTAGCAGCAGTAGAACAGCTACGCCAAATTACTCAAAAAATCGAAGTTGATCTTTACGGTGATGATGCAAGCAAAGACCCGGTTGAAGTAGTTAAAGCAGCGTTAGCCAAAGCAAAGACGTCACTGTACGATGTTGTGCTTATTGATACCGCGGGACGGTTAGCCATTGATGAAGAGCTGATGCAACAACTCTATGATGTCAAAGAGGCAGCATCACCCGATGAAATCTTTTATGTAGCAGATTCACTCACCGGTCAAGATGCAGTACGTACTGCGCAGAGTTTCCATGAGCAGATTGGAATTGATGGTGTTATTCTTAGTAAATATGATGGTGACTCTAAAGGCGGTGTAGCCTTAGGTATTGCATCACAAGTTGAAGTGCCACTGCGTTTTATCGGTAGCGGTGAGAAGATGGAAGATCTTGAAATTTTCTTACCGGAACGCATTGTTAACCGCTTAATGGGTCTTGGTGATATTGAAGGCTTAGCTGAAAAAACTGCCGGTGTTATTGATGAGAAAAAAGCAAAAGAGCTGACTAAAAAGATCAAAAAAGGGAAGTTCAATTTCAATGACTTTTTAGAGCAGATTGAGAGCATGAAGAAGATGGGAAGTATGAAGTCGCTTATGGGAATGATTCCGGGTATGGGAAATATGTCCAAAGCGATGAAAGATTTTGATCTTGATAACTCACAAGAGCTTAATCAAATCAAAGCGCTGGTAAGTTCAATGACACGTAAAGAACGTGAAGATCCTGACCTCTTAAACAACTCGCGTAAACAGCGTATTGCAAAGGGTTGCGGTCTTTCTCAAATGGAAGTCAACAAGATTTTAAAACAGTTTAAAAATGCGTCTAAAATGGCAAAACGTTTCTCCGGTAAAAAAGGGATGCAGGATTTGCAAAACATGATGTCACAGATGCAAGGCGGGGGATTCCCTAAATAAGTTTGCTTTAAAAATGTCAGTGTGTGATTTACATGTAAATTAGATACTAGCATTTTTATAAATGCAGAAAATTTAATATATTCAGCATGTTGAAATATGACATGTGCAGAGAAGGACAAATAAAATGGCAACAGTAATCAGACTGACTCGTATGGGTCGTAAAAAACAACCGTTTTACCGTATTGCGGTAACAGATTCTCGTAAACGTCGTGATGGTGGTTGGATTGAACTAATCGGTCACTACAACCCAATGGGCGAAGAGAAAGTACTAAAAGTTGATAATGAGAGACTAGATTATTGGTTAAGTGTTGGTGCTAAAATGAGCGACCGCGTTAAAAAAATCACTGGTAGATAACCATGGTAGATAACTTTGTCGCTGAATTTGCACAGCTGATTGCATCGCATCCTGAGGATATCCGAGTAGAGACTTCAGACAGAGGTGATTTTATGGAGATAGTTCTGTATGCGAATCAGCAAGACGTGGGCAAACTTATCGGTAAAGAGGGCAAGATGATTGGTGCAATAAAGACCGTTATTTCAGGCTGTAAAGCCAAAGATGGTAAAAGTTATCGTATCAATGTCGAACCGGTCTAAGAGTAAAACTTCACTACTTCATGTCGCTACATTAGGTCGAACTATTGGCCTTAAAGGGGACATGAACCTAAATATCAAAACTGACTTTCCTGAACAATTTGTCAAAGGTGCTACATTTGTAGATTCCAAAAACAATACCATCACACTCCAAGATGTTAACCTTGAGCGAGAGATGGTAAAATTAGAAGATGTCCAAACGCCTGAAGCTGCAAAAAAATATGTAAATACAAAACTATTTACTACTTTTGAAAAAACGAGAGAAACATGCCGTTTGGAAGAAGGTGAATATTTTTGGTTTGACATTGTCGGTTGCATCGTAGTTGAAGATGGATATGAACTTGGAACTGTTAAAGAGATTGAACGCCTTGGCGCTGTAGATTATCTTAGTGTTATTACTGAGAGCTCTCTAGTGGCTCGAGGTGAAGTGAAACAGTTTTTAATTCCCTACCATCCACCATTTATCGTTGAGGCTGACATAAAACGTAAAGAGATTGAAGTAAGCGGCGCTTACGATATTCTTCAGGCATCATGAAATTCACCTTTGTAACACTCTTTTGCAATATTATGCAAGGGTACTTTCAAGACTCGATTTTAAAGCGTGCAATTGAGAAGGAACAGTTTAGAATTGCTTTTTTAAATCCGCGTGATTTTAGCAATTCACGACATAAAAAAGTAGATGATACCGCCACAGGAGGTGGAGCAGGTATGGTGATGACACCACAACCGCTTTTTGATGCACTTGATAGCTTACACAAAGAGAATAAGAATTTACATGTAATTTTTACGACTCCGGTAGGAAAGCCTTTTACGCAGAATGATGCAAAACGCTTAGCTAAAAAAGAGCATGTTGTTTTTGTGAGCGGACGCTATGAAGGAATTGATGAACGGGTCATTGAAGCATATGCCGATGAACTGTTTAGTATTGGTGATTATATCTTAACCGGAGGGGAGTTGCCTTCTTTGGTAATGTGTGATGCCATTGTCAGAAATATTGATGGAGTTCTAGGAAATAGTGAGTCTTTAGATGTTGAGAGTTTTGAGACGCATCTTTTAGAAGCACCTACCTATACAAAACCTCAAAAATTTAGAGATTTAAGCGTGCCATCAGAATACTTAAAGGGAAACCATAGTAAAATTGCGGCATTAAAAATTGACCTGTCTAAATGTAAAACAAAATTTTTTAGACCAAAATGGTTGATAATCGAACAAAAAAGGAAGCTGTATGAGAAATAAATATATTGAAAATTTCGAAAATGGACAAATTACAGACAAAAATATCCCTGATTTTCGTGCAGGTGATACGGTACGTTTAGCTGTTACTATTAAAGAGGGTGACAAAACTCGTGTTCAGGACTATGAAGGTGTATGTATCGCTATTCGTGGTGAAGGAACAGGTAAAACAATTATGGTGCGTAAAATGGGTGCTAATGGCATTGGTATTGAGCGTATTTTTCCAATATACAGTGATAGCATCAATGAAATTAAAGTAATTCGTCGCGGACGTGTTCGTCGTGCTAAACTTTATTTTCTGCGTGACCTTGCAGGTAAAAAAGCTCGTATTAAAGAACTTAGAAAATAATTTTCTGAGTCTCTTTCGAGACACTATTTATTCATAAATTCTATTTATACTCCTCGTTAGTTGCTTAATTTAAACTAACCTCCTATATAATTCCTTATTATTTTTACTAAAGTGAGTACCTGTGGCTTATTTAGATGATCTTAAGACTGTTGTAAATATCAACTCTTACACTAAAAATAAGAGTGGTGTCGATCAAGTAGCGCAACAGTTTGATATCTGGTTTGAGGCAATTGGGTTTACTATAACTATTTTTCAAAGAGAGTTGATTGGTGAACATCGACTCTACCAATCGCAACATATTAAAGGTGAAAAACTACTTCTTCTAGGTCATTTAGATACCGTCTTTCTGCCTGAAACTTTTAAGAGCTATTATGAAGACGATGTATGGGTTTATGGGCCTGGTGTCTGTGATATGAAGGGTGGCAACATTGTTGCACTTGAAGCTTTGAGAAATCTTAAAGAGAAAGATATTGACATTGTAAATATCGACGTGCTATTTGTGAGTGATGAAGAGACAGGAAGTGATGACTCTAAATATCTTAGTGCTAAACTGGCTAAGGATTACGATTACTGTCTGGTTTATGAAGCCGCCGGAGTTGAGGGCGAGGTTGTCACTGCTCGAAAAGGTGTCGGTACTTTTTATATTGATATCACCGGTCTTGCCAAACACGCGGGAAATCATTACAGTGATGGTGTTGATGCTAATCTTGAAGCCTCTTATAAACTTCAAGAACTTGTTAACTTGACGGACTTAAGTAAGGGGACAACCATTAATGTCGGTAAAATGGAGGGAGGTATCGGCGCCAATACCATTTCGCCTCATTCACATTTGACTTTTGAGCTTCGCTATAAAACAAGTAGTGAACGTGAACGGGTTTTAAAAGCAATTGACACTATTGTTGCAACATCGTATGTTGAAGGAACTGCAGCAATACTCACCGGCGGTATTCAGCGTGATGTGATGCAGACAAGTGAAGCGAGTATGTCCTTTGTTAAAGCAATTGAAACAATTACAAATGAAAAACTCTTAACTGAAGAACGCGGCGGTGTGAGTGATGCTAATATTATCAGTTCAAATGGTGTGGTGACACTTGATGGTTTAGGCCCTTTTGGTGATGGAGATCATACGCATCATGAACGTGCTAATAAAAAGAGTTTTGAAGATCGAATAGATTTAAGTACGCAGTTATTTAAGTACTTTGCAGAGCATAAAAGTTTCATTAAGGGGTAGATATGAATAGAAAAGTCGGAATGTGGATATACACCAATGGCGGTGGTGATGTCATTGCAAATAAGATAACAGCAAAGCTTCATGAACGAGAAATTGATACGGTCACGGGGCTTGATCTGCGTTTTGCAGAGGCGAAAAATGACTTTGTTATGTGTAATGGCACCAATATGATTGATCTTGATCTCTTTTTCTCTTATAATGCCGGTGAACAGACGGTGGGGCAAATTTACATGTATGAAATTGTCAATGATTTTATTCCTACAATTAATAGCTTTAAATCATTTCAACTTTCTGAAGATAAATTTCGCTCCAACATGATGCTTTCAACTGCTGGTGTGAAGACATCAGACTTTTTTATCTGCCACCGTGAAAGTCATGATGGACTGTATGATAAACTTGAGGAGTGGGGAAAGATGGTATTTAAACCCATAGACGGTTGGGGTGGCGCAGGAATGGCGCTGTTAGATACTCGCGATAAGTTTGATATGCTGATGCCGTTTATTAATCAGATGAATATTCGTAATATTTATGTAGAGCGTTTTATTCAAAATGATTTTTCAGATTTTCGTATTGATATTGTTGATGGTGAATTTGTGAGTTGTTATGGACGACAAGCGAGTAGTCGTGATTGGCGTACAAATGTAAGTGCTGGCGGTAAAATTATTTTGCGTGAGCCAACTGATGCTATTGTTGATATTGCTAAACGTGCTTCAAAAACTCTGAAGATGGACATTGCCGGTGTTGATATTTTGTATGATACTGAGCGCGAAGAGTATGTGGTACTTGAAGTCAATGGTATTCCTGCTTTTGCGACACCGGAACAAGAGAAGAGGGGACTAAATTTTAATGATAAAAAAATCGACTTAATTGTTGAAATGATTGATCGAAAAACTAAAAAATAAGAGGAGAAAAGATGAGTAAGAAACATTTGCCAAAAGTTGGGTTTTTATATTTAGATTATGTATTGCGATTTTTTGATTACAGTAATTTTAGAGGATGGCCTGATAAAATTGAGACTGTCACATACCATTGGGGGAAGGATAAAATACGTTTTATTAATGAAGTACGACGTAAAAATATTGAAGTCTTGGTTGGAAATATTCCGGCAACGGCGTATGAGACCTTTAAAGAGATTGCAAAAGCACTCCCAGGTGTTCGGTTTATTCCCTCTATTGAGACGCAATTTCCAAATAAATCAAAAGAGAATGTAACGCTTTTTTGTAAGAAATATGACCTTCAAGATCCTAAAACTGAGATCTTTTATGATGCTAAAAAAGGGTATGAGTACTTAAAAACGGCTAAGTATCCAAAGATTGTTAAACGCTCTTACGGACCATCAAATTACGGTGGTTATTTTGTTCATAAAGTAGACAGCTATAAAGAAGCGAAGGCTCTTTTTGATAAAGTAAAATATGTGCCGATGTATATTCAAGATGCTATTAAACTCAAAGATTCCGGTGATCTGCGTGTTATGCTAATCGGTCATAAACCGGTATGTGCATTCTGGAGATACTCAGGAGCAGGTGAATGGATTACCAATACTTCACAGGGTGGTTCAATGAGCTATGACAATGTTCCAATGAATGCTCTTGAATTGGCTGTTAAAGCCTCTAAGGCAGCTAAAGCAGAGTATTGGGCATGTGATATTGCTATTGATGAAGATACGCTTGAGCCATATATTTTAGAATGTGCTACGGCATTTGCGGCGTTCCCGTACATTCGTGACTGGATCTGTCAATATATTATGTGGGATCTCTCTGAAGGGCGTTTTAGAATGCCGCATGTACCGCTATTCTCTTGGGAAGAACTTGGTAAAATGGATCCCTCAGTACTTCGTACACTACGCCATCTCTACTTCTCAAAATATGAGCCCTCAGCTGATGGTGCGTACTGGTTAGCCGATAAAGGAAATTTTGATATGGAACTCACTGATGAATCCATTGCTAGTGATGTGCCAGTTTCAATAGCACCACCAAAAACCGAAGCAGAGCTTCCTGATATTGTAAAAGACGCGTTTAAAGACAGTGATGCTGCATCAACCGGACTTGAAGATATTGCATTAGATTTTAAAACGGTGACATTGACGGAGCTTCTTTCATTTTACGGTATGGATGAAGATATTGCGCTGAAGATTAAAGAACTATTAGATAGCGAGGCTATTGTATCATTTGAAGATTTAAAAGAGTATGATTTCATCTCAAATCAACAATTTGCCCAGTGGCAAAAATTGTTTAAATAGGGTAGTGAGTGAGACAACAGTATAGTTCATATCAAGATTGCATTGATTTTTTTAAGAGTGCCGAGGCGAAGAATAGTAACCTTTTTAAAGTAGAGTATATTGGACAAACATGGGAAGAGCGCGATATTTTGTGCGTTACCATCAGTAAAGATGTCAAAACTGCACATGAGAAACCGGCTCTTTTTTACACCGGAACCATTCATGCACGTGAGTGGATTGGGATTGAGTTGTCCTTGGTGTTTGCCAAGTACATTTTAGATCATATTGATTATGACCCGCAGCTAAATGAGTTACTTTCACGTGCAACACTTTACATGGTGCCGTGTGCCAATCCTGATGGTTTTGAGTACTCACGAACGCACTTTTCGTTTTGGAGAAAGAATCGCCGCCAAAATGCAGATGGCAGTTTTGGAGTTGATCTGAATCGAAACTTTAGTGTTGGATTCACGCCCAATAAGAACACATCCTCAAATGTTTATTCGGGTCCATCAGCATTTTCAGAGCCTGAAACAGCAGCAATACGTGACTTTGTTGAGGCACATGATAATATTACTATCGCATTAGACTATCATTCACAGGGCAATGTCTTTTTTCCTGCACACAATTTTATTCATGAAGATGCTATTGATGCTACAGATTTAAATGTATTAGCTTCAAATATGGCTGAAGAGATTCGAAAAGTATCATCTCGTGAATATGGTGTTCATATGGGGAAACCTCCTGTGCATCTCATCAGCGGAAGCGGGCGTGAGTTTTACTACTCTAAAGGGGCGCTATCATTAGTGGTGGAAGTGGGAACACGAAATATTTCTGATTATATTGAGCATATGAGTGAGAATATTAATGAAAACCTACCAGCTTTGATGAGTGCGCTTCAGGAAGTTCCAAATTATGATAAAAAGAATCGCTTACCGTGCGTAGAGTCGTTTATTGCCACGAGCGTAGGTGCTAAAGAGGTGACGCTAGAGTGGGACTATCCTGAAGAGGAAAATGTCTATTTTGAGATCTATCGTTCTAATCATCCTAAAAGTTTTTGTCAAAGTGCTAATCGTGTCGGTATGACGAAATCAATGACGTTTACCGATTTACATGTAGATGGATCAACAAACTACTACTACTTTATTCGTGCAGTATGTAAAGAGCGCAGCGTTAAGTCACCTTATGCTCCTAAAATTGGAATACGGACACAGGCTGAATCAAATATGTTTTCTAAGATTCTTTTTCCAAAAAGTGAGGGTATTGGTTATTTGGGTGAAAAGACTCAAAAGAATAAAGATCACTTCGGGAATAATTCTCTTTTTGTTGGAATGTCAGAGAGTAAAGGGATCTGTTACGGAGTATCAGAATTTTCACTAGAGAGTGTTCCTGAGAATGCTATTATTACTGAGGCAAAGATCTCATACTATCCTATGAATCGCGTCTCGGTTCAGATTGAACGCTATGGACAGTGGCGTGTGGGGATGATTGATGAGCGTACGATAGATTCACTGTACAGTTTTGATGATATTAAAACTGCAAAAGTTTTAGGCTATATTGATAGGCCTACAAACTCCCACCAGCTCTCTCAAGGGGTTTGGCGAACTTATACGTTTGCATCACAAGAAGTGGCACTGCTTCAAGAAGCGCTCAAACGTAAAAAAGCCCTCTTTAGAATGGAAGGGCCAACCTCGCTGCCGCTAGATAGATCATCACAGATGATGCAGTGGGATATTGGATATGGAAAGTTTAGTTCAGGTTTAACGTACCGACCAAAACTTGATATTGCGTATACACTGAGTGATGTTAAATTAGAACTTGTGACACAAAATGAATTTACGGTCTCAAAGGCGGGCGTAGAAGAAGAGAAACTACTTTGCGGTTTTGATAAAAACGGTGACCCTATTTACGCATTTTTAGAGTTTGATCTCTCTGCAATGCCTGATATGGAAAATACGGTAATTTTTGATACTTATGTAGAACTGGAGACGAATAATATCGCTTCTGCTGCTAATCTCCGTTTTCACCTTGAAATGGTGAAGTGTAAGGGTAGTGAAAGAAGTTTTGAGAATGTTAAAAACAGAGAAGTGGTTGAACGTGTGGGTTATGATGTGAGTGTTGAAGATCTTAAGACTCAAAACCAACAACGTTTTATTTTTGATACTTACGTCATTCAGGAGTTAATTGATGCTACATCAGAGGGTCAAAAACTCCGTTTTATAATTTATGCAACTTCACATAAAAGTTTTGCAAAGTCATGCAGTGTTAGTTTTGTAGATAAAAAACTGGCGCATAAACCAAAACTTGTAGTCAATTATATTAAAAAACGCCGTAATGGTGTGGCAAAAGTAAGCAACCTGCGTTATAGCACTGAAAATAATATGATAAGACTTGATTGGGATAATCCTAAAGATGAAGCATTTGGCGGCGTTATTGTGATTAAAAATCGTTTTCATGTACCATGCTCACCTTATGATGGGCAAAAACTTTACGGCGGAACTGCAAGCTATACCTATGATAACTTTGGTGCTAAAGATATTGATAAATATTATGCAGTCTTTACCTATGATGATGTGCCTAATTTCTCAGAAGCAACATCACTAAAGTATGAGGGAAGCAAGTAGCTTTTTAAAACTCTTTCATAGCGCGGTCAACATCGCGCTTCATACTCTTTTCTTTTAGGTCGTGGCGTTTATCATACTGTTTTTTACCGCGAGCTATGGCTATTTGAATTTTAATGATATTTTTACGGTTGAAAAACATCTGAAGCGGTACAATAGTGTGTCCCTCTTTTTCAACCGCCTTAATCATCTTGTTAAGCTCTTTACGATGAAGTAGAAGTTTTCTACTACCGCGTTCTTCGTGACCGTAGTAGTGGTGCGTTGTTTCAAGTCGGCCAATATGGGCATTAAACAAAAAGGCTTCATCGCTTACAAAACGGATAAAACTGTCTTTTAAATTAACACGACCTGCTCGTATGCCTTTAACTTCACTCCCTTTAAGAACCAATCCTGCTTCAAATTTTTCAA
Source organism: uncultured Sulfurimonas sp. (assembly GCA_964481625.1). Classification (GTDB taxonomy): domain Bacteria; phylum Campylobacterota; class Campylobacteria; order Campylobacterales; family Sulfurimonadaceae; genus QNZR01. The sequence goes on along the minus strand of CAYZUN010000002.1, from coordinate 32,739 downwards.
GTATCTCATAATCGAAATAGGCTTTTTTATTTTTTGCAATAGTCTCACCCATGACTCGCACCTTTAAAAAAACTGCTTCCGCTACCGCTGAAGAGCCAATCTTTATTTACATGTAAATTGAGCTTAGGATACTCCTTAAGTGCGGGTTGAAACAGATCATTTGCTTCTTCAATGCTCAATGTTTCCAGTACTTCTTTAGAGGGCATCAGTGCTAGTTTTTGAGCTTCATCTTTGCCAATTGGGTTAAAGAAGTGATTACGATAACTCTTATAAACACGAGGGGTACTAATTTCAATTGCTGGAGTTGTTATTTCAAGCTCTAGTGGTGCTTCATCAAACTTTTCTACTATCTCACCAATTCCGGAGACATTCGCACTTAAATATCCTGAAATAAAGAAGGGAAGATCTGCGCCGACTTTGAGACCAATAGCTGTGAGCTGTTCGTTGCTTAGATCCAACGAGAGTATTTCATTGCACATTATTAGAAAAGCAGCTGCATCAGAACTGCCACCGCCAAGACCTGCAAAGGCAGGAATGCGTTTCTCAACAACAATGCTATGGTTGATAAAAAATTCGCTAAGCTCTTTTGAATGACACACCTCTTGCAAAGCAACATAAGCTTTATAGATAGTGTTTACTTCCAATTTACATGTAAAGTTTCCTATAATCTTAAACGGTTCATTTGTCTCTTTTGGTTGAAAGTACAAGGTGTCATAGAGTGACTCAACGCGCATAAAACGTGAGAGTATTTCATGATATTCTCCTCTTGTTCCCGTAATCTTTAAAAAGATATTGACTTTTGCCGGTGCTTTATAAATGTGAAATGTCATTTTTTAAACTTAGAGTAAAACTCTTCTAAAAAGGAGTCATCCATTTTGTGTGATGCTGCTTTATTGGAGTTTTCAACCTCTTTAAGAAGTTCTGAACGTATAATTGAGATATCTTTAGGGGCATCAATTCCAAGTTTGACTACACCACCCTCAACCGAGACTACTTTAATGGTAATATTATCGCCGATGACAATAGAGTCATCTGCTTTACGTGTTAACACTAACATGTTGCTACCTTATTTAAAATATATTTCACTTCACCCTCTTTAATCTCAATAATTGAGATCGTATTACCGTTGTCTATCCAATAGTAAGAGTCATCACGGTTCTCAAACTGATTTACATGTAACTTTTTCCCAAGTAACATATCTTCTACGTTGTCTAAGAAGATATTTTGAGGCATAGCAAGATACTCTTTAATATTTAAAAATTGTTCATTATTATATCGAAACTTGCCTTCACTCAGGCGTTCTAATGCACTCAGTGCTCCTCCTGAGAGTTTTAGCCGTTCACAAAGCAGTTTTGCCAAAGACCTAATGTAGGTTCCCTCAGATACTGTTGCTTCAAAGGTGACAAAAGGGTGCTGATAGTGAATGAGTTTAATGTCATCTATCCGTGATGTAATAGGCTCTAATATAACCTCCTCACCTTCACGTGCCAAGGCATACGCACGTTTACCATCTATTTTTTTAGCTGAAAATTTTGGTGGAACATAGCTCAGTGTTCCTTGAAGTGATTGCAGAGCATCCTCTAGTCGGTTTAGCGGAATCTCAGCAATATCATCAATTTGTGTTACTCTTTCAATATCAAGTGTCTCAGAGTGAGCTCCTAGCCACAATGTAGCACGGTAGCTTTTGGGTGTTTTGTTTAAAAAGCGAAACAGACGTGTCGCATTACCTAGAGCGACAATGAGCACTCCTTTAGCAAAAGGGTCAAGTGTCCCAGAATAACCTGCTTTTTTAATTTTATATTTTCGTTTGAGCCGACCTAAAAACTGATTTGAACTTAGTCCGGTAGGTTTGTAAGCGACAAAAAGTTTATTGGTGGGTTGTGTATCGGTAGCACATTTAGTTGTCATTATGGCTTCTCAAAAAATTTCCTTATTAAATAGTATTGTTATTTTAGCTAAAAAGCACTAATTGACTCATATCAACCTTTATTTTGCGCTTCTCTTTTATAATACCGTTACTACTTATTAAGGACTTCTTATCACTTACGAACTCGTACACATTATTCATATTTTTTCGGTATTTATTTACGGTGGCTTTTTGTTTGTAGATAATCTTTTTCTTGCTAAAATGAAACAGACTTTGACGCAAGAAGAACATGATAAGGCACGAGAAGCCATTATGATACATGTTCGAAAGGTAGTGCCCTATGCACTCTTGGTCGCGGTAGCAACTGGTATTTACATGTTTATCCAAGTCTTTGGAGAAGTTAGCAGCGAGGGCATGAGTTATTTTCAAGTGATGCTATCAATGAAAGCATTTTTAGGATTATGGCTTGGACTTCGTGGTTTTAATCAAAAGTTTTTTGGCATTAATCCATGGGTTTTTAAAAGCCATATCTTCCCATTTAGTTTGGTTGTCATAATAATACTGCTATCGCAGATCATGTACTTCTAAAGTTTCTCTACGAATGAAGCGAGAATGTCTCGTTTACTGCCGCCAAAATTAATAGAGAGTTTAAATTCACGACCCGATTTGCTAACACCGATGACACGTCCGGCACCAAATATTTTATGGCGAACCAAATCCCCTTTTTTAAAGGCAGTATTCTTCTCAAGCTTTAGGGATCCTTCGCACAGCCCTGCTTCATTGAAAAATCGACTTTTTTGCAGGTCAGTCCGACGTCCTTTGTAAAATCGACTGTTAACATGAGATAGGGTTAGGGTGTCTTTGGCACGGGTAAAGGAGACATACCCTAACCGGCGTTCCTCTTCAATGTCACTGCCATCACCAAGCAGTGGCAAGAATCCTTCTTCAAGACCAATAATAAAGGTATGCTTGAACTCCAGACCCTTGGAGGCATGAATGCTCATGATGTAGATGCTTTCACCTTCAACTTCATCTTGTTCACTTTGTAAGGTGATGTCATTTAAAAATTCATCTAAGCTAGCCTCAGGATTTGCAATAACAAAGTCTCTAAACATTCCGTAAAACTCATCAACATTAGCAATTCTATCACTAGCTTCGAGTGTATTGGAATAAATATCTTTGATTTTAAAAGTCTCTTCAAGGGAATCAATAAAATCATATGTTGAAGCAAGAGAGAGCGTTTGAATTGCTTCAATATTTTTAATGAACTCTTTGAGTGTCGTAGCATTTTTCTTTCTTACAACGGCTTCTAGCTCATTTAAGGGAAGCATCTTAATAAGATCAAAAATTGAGGTTTCTCTACGGATGGACTCAAGTTCAAGTTTCTCGATGGTGGCCTTTCCAATACCACGTTTGGGTTTGTTGATGATTCTTTTAATTGAAAAGTTATCGTGATGATTGGTAATGATGCGCAGATAACTAATCATATCTTTGATTTCAGCACGATCATAAAAACGTAATCCGCCAACGAGTTTGTAGGAAATTCCTGAACGGTTCAAGCCCTCTTCTAAAGAACGGCTTAGTGCGTTGATGCGGTAAAGTACGGCAATATCACTTGCTTTTTCACCTGATGTAATAAGCTCAGCAATGTATGCTGCAATTTTTTTAGACTCTTCGTTTTCATGATCTGATTTAATAGTGACAACATCTTTACCTTCAGGTCTGGTTGATTCAAGTGTTTTACCTAACCTGCCGCGATTGTGCTCAATTAGTGCATTAGCAACGGTTAGAATTTTTTGAGTTGAACGGTAGTTTTTCTCTAATTTAACGATATTGGCATTACTGAAATCCTGATCAAATTCTAAAATATTTCGAATGTGTGCACCGCGCCAACCGTAAATACTCTGGTCGTCATCACCAACAACGCAGATATTGTTATGACTGCTACAGAGTTTTTGAAGCAGCTTGAGTTGAATCTCATTGGTGTCTTGATACTCATCAATCATGATGTAGCGGTATTTTTCACTTGTGTCTCGGGCGAGTTCATCATTTTCATCTAAAATTTTATAAGTGAGGGATAGCAGATCATCAAAGTCGACAAGATTATTTTCAAGTAGATAGGCTTCATACTCTTCATAAATTTTGGCAATTTGTTTATAGTTTTTAAGTTCTGCTTGTACATAAGCCTCTTTTGGTGAGATTAAAGAACTTTTATATCGTGATATTTCACTACCTATTAGGGCTGTTGTAATTTCAGAATTAATTTTCTTAATGATACGTTTACGATCATCATTGTCAATAACAACAAAGTTGTTTTCACGATTTAAAAGATGAATATGAAATTTTAAAAATAGTAATCCAAATTTATGAAAGGTACATAAAAGCGGTGGGTATGATGTGGTCGTAATCATCTTTAATGCGCGCTCACGCATCTCTTTAGCCGCTTTATTAGTAAAGGTGAGTGTTAATGTTTGTGATGGCGGAACTCCTACCTCTTCTAATAGATAGGCAAGCCGTGATGTTATTGTTTTGGTTTTCCCACTACCCGCACCTGCGAGTATTAACAGCGGTCCATCAATTTGTCTGACTGCATCAGCCTGCGCTTCATTTAAATCTTTAAAAATCTCATTTTCCATTTTCAAACTACTTTTAACAACATATATAAGATATATTATAGCTAAAAAAATAGAAATTATAAAAAAACTATTGCATTAAGTATAATAATGAGTTATAATCATACTATTAAACTTACTTATAGGAATTATAATGCTAAAAGATTTTGCTAAGCTTCACACGTTTTTAACCGTCATAAAAGAAAAAAGTTTCTCTAAAGCGTCATCAAAATTGGGTATCTCTCAACCTGCAGTAACGCAGCAAATTAAGTACATTGAAGAGTATCTTGACACTAGAGTTGTTGATCGTAAAAAAAATGGTATTCGCCTTACTAAAGAGGGAGAAGACCTCTATAGAATTGCACAAAAATTAGAAAAAGCAATCAACGCAAGCGAAAAAGAACTTCTAAAAATTATTAACAAAGAGTTTACTTTTGTTATGGGTGCTTCGTATTCCATTGGAAATTATCTATTGCCAGCCCATTTAGGCGGTATTAAAAATAAAATTGATAATGAAGTGCATCTGAACCTGGGGCTTTCAGAAGAGGTGATTACCAGTTTAGAAGATAAAAAAATTGATATGGCACTTATTGAATCACCAATATTTCACGATGGAATTATCTACAGAGAGTGGGTTGAAGATGAGATGGTTATTTTTTCTAATCAACCAATACCAAAACAGGTAAAGGGTGATTATCTTTTTAATTTTGATTGGATATGTAGAGAACCGGAATCACATACACGAAAACTGACTTCAGAAATCTTTGAAGAGATGGGTGTTGCATGTAATGACTTCAATGTGATTGGTGTACTATCAAGCCCTACCTCTATTAAAGAGACAGTAATGCATTCGCCAAAAAATGCACAGCGTCCTGTTGTCTCCATTATGTCTCGTCACGTTATCTCAGATGAGGTGGCGTCTGGAAGACTGTTTGAAGCACGTATTAAAAATCATAAAATAGTCCGAAAGCTTTATATCGCTTATTTAAAAGAGCGAAAGCATGATGCTTTTGTTGATAATGTTGTTAATTATCTGCTAACAATTAAAGTTTAAAATCTACGATAATTTAGATATGACGACGTGAGATCATGTTGTTTAGAGTCAGGATAGATATGAAACTGCTTAACATTGTTATGCTTGTAATTTTTTTACATGTAAATTCTCTTGTTGCCAAGGAAGCTATTAATCTGCGTGTTATTGATGGACTCAGTGTTGCCGCGCAGAGTCAAAAATGGGAGTGGGTTTTGTCACTGCGTCAAGATGGATCTCATATTTGCGGTGCATCATTAATAGCACCAAACTGGGCAGTGACCGCGTCACACTGTATTTTTAGTTATGAATTATTAACACCTGCAAATAGCTTGTCAGTGATGAGCGGAAGCTATGATGTCAATAGCAATGAGACTATTATAGGAGTAAAACAGGTTATTAAACACCCGTTTTATGATGAATATACCGTTAATAATGACATTGCGTTATTAGAGCTTTCCTCTCCTATTTTAGATGTTAAAACGATTGCTATAGATAGAGGGTCTGTATTAGAAGTAAAGAGTACTTCTTGGGTGGCCGGCTGGGGAAATATGTCGACTAACTCATCCTATCCATCTGATTTCCCTGATAACTTGATGGAGGTCGATCTTAAAATAATTGACTTTGATCTCTGTAGAGACTCTTATAGTTCTGAGGGAGTGTCACTGACATCCAATATGTTTTGTTCAGGTTATATGGATGGAAGTAAAGACAGTTGCCAAGGTGACAGCGGCGGACCGTTAATTATTCCAAATGGAGCATCTTATGAACTTGCGGGTATTATTAGTTTTGGAGGCTCAGATGAACAATCATGCGGTGCTCCTAATTTTCCAGGTATCTATACAAAGGTTCAAAATTATGTCGATTGGATTGAGGGGTATACCGGAACACTTGAGCAAAACAACTCTATTGCTTTAGATCTTGAAAGCATATTGATTGAGCATGGCAGTTATGCAATAGATGGAAGATTTGGTTCTTACAATTTTGAAAATGTTAAGAGTGCCTTTGATTGGGTTTATAAAACAGCTTCAGGAAGCTTCTTTCAGCTTCAAGGTGTTCCACCAAGTGATAGTAATGTGTTTGGTTGGAATAAAATAAAGAGTATTACCATGGAGCCAACGTGGTACATGATTTCACTTGGTAGCGATATTGATGGAGACGGTAATAAAAAATTTGATTGGATTTTGATAGGTATTAACTCCAATAGTGTTTATAAGCTTGCCGGCGTTAAAACGGATGGAACATTTAAATATTCAGAGAAACTCAATATAAACTATGAGGTGATATCTAATAGTATTATTTTCTACTAAAAGAGAGCTCTAAAGTATTACTTTTTTATAAATTTTTTATTTTCCGGATTAGATAGAAATGAAGCCATTGAATTATTAATACCGCTATCAATTTTATTATTACAGCGCTTATTCTCTTTTATAGAGGCTAAGTTGACGAAAACTGGTGTCTCATCAATAATGATTTGAAGAATACTTAATATTGGAAGGCTTACAATACTGCCAATATTCTCATTACCAAATCCTGCTTCAAAGGAGAGATAACCATCTTGAAGTCGTGCACTTTCAAAGGTGTAGCCGGCTAAAAAAAAGAGGGTCATCTGACGAAATTCACTGCTGACACTTTGGGGGAGTTCCGGTTCAAATGTGACATGTTCTATTTTACATAATATTCCAAAGTTTTGATTCTGCTCAAACAGGTAAATCAATAGCTCTTCTATATGTTTGTCCATAAGTGATGTGAACCCGTCATCTTTGATAATATCAATCAACATAGTATCCCTCTAACTTTAAATTTAAAAAATTATACCATCTTCAAGCTCAACAAAGCCTATCATGGCATTAAAAATAGCACATTTTTCATATGATGAGATACTCATCAATGCAATATCTTTTTCGATAATGGTACCATTATCTAAGAGTCGTTGACGTGTAGTGCCATGAAGAAGAGGTCTCTTTGGAGTATGCCAATGTTCTCCATCAAACAGAGCAATATTTGCAATAGTCGTGTCAGTAAGATAGCCATTTTTTATAATAGCAATATCATCACAATCTGCTTTTCGTTCTAATAGAGTGTTTAGGGCATCACGGTTTTCATATTTTAAAGCATACTCAATGGAGTTGTCTTGTACTACTTTTAATGAGAGGATATTTTTAGTTTTATAGGGAAGGTAGGTAATATTAATATTGACATCATCATAGATAATCCGACAGCGATAGGTACCTTTTTTGGGAGCTTGTATTAAGGATAAAAGGTTGTACTTTGATTTGAAACCCAGCATTTTACAAGAGTATTCAAGCCGCTTTTGGTGATATTTTACATGTAAAATATCACCATCAACTGTCTTAACGGTTTCAAGAAGTTGAGGCATAAGCTCTGTAACATTTTGAGCTATATTCATGTTGTATCTCCAGTGTGTTATGGCTAGTATGATAATAAGATATATATATAGAATTACTTAAACCTATTGTAAATGGTGACGGCAATAGTTAATGTGTTAATAAAGCGGTGTTCTAATGAGAATGTCATTAAATTTAATATAAATTGACATATTTTTAATATTAAGGTTAAGTTTATTTTTATGTGTATATAATTACAAAAGTTAAAATACCTTTAAAGGAATAAAATGCTTAAAAAAGTTTATGTTTTGCTTGTTATGGCAACACTGTTATTTGCAGGAAGTGAGTCTGAATTTCCATCTGATTGGAAAAGTTATGAAAGTGTTTCAACACCTTTAGCTACTATTGGAGCTTTACCAGATTGTAATGCTGATGTATCATCACTGCCTGTAATCTATCAAGAGACAGTTTCTACTTACTGTGCAGTAAAACCAGGTGGACCGGGTGCAGTTGAAATTTTAGTAAATTCTACGGGTAAAAGTGCATTTACAAAAAGGGATGGAAACTACCCTGATGGCTCAGTATTTATTTTACATTTAAAAGATTTAAAAGTACTGTTTGTTACTTCGTATAAAAGTAATAAACCTCTATATAGTATATATACACAAGATGGACAAGATGCAGCTGGCGCACCAGGAAGTGGTCTTAGTCCAGTTGATTGTAGAACATGTCATACTGGATATGGTGCATTTTGTATAAATGGACAGTGTGCGACACTAAAATAATTAGCAAGGATAAAATTGATGGCTATTAAGAAATCAATTCAAGATATCAGATTAGTATATAAAATTCTTATTCCTTTTGTACTATTTTCTACTCTTTTTGCATTATGGGTTGGTTATATTATTTTTAACGAGAAGTATAACTCTGAGACTAAAGGAATGATAAGTACGGCTAAAGCTGCTTTTTCAGCTTTGGTCCCTCTTAGTGAAACTTCAGTTTCCGGTGCAAATATAATGAAACTCAAATCAAAAGATATACATGCTATTGTTAATGCTTCAGGAGCTTTAGTTATAGATATAAAAGGCATGAGTAATAAAATACCAAAATCACTTTTTGCTCCGGAACAACCTCCTAAAGAGATAAAATATCAATTTATTACAGATAAAGGTTTAGATCACAATCAAATTGAAGTTTTGATTGGATTAATTAAAGCGTCTTCAGAAGATATAATAATGAAAGATGGATTTTTAGTTATAAAAGAAAATCTGAAAATAAATAATGGTGGTAGTATTATTGCTATTTTTGATGCTTCATCTCTTGATGCAATACCTTCTGAAATAGTGACAAAAATATTAATCGAAATATTACCTGCCTTGGTGCTATTTATGTTTATTTTGATATATATAATTAAAATGGCTTTAGATCCTGCTTCAGAAATATCTAGTGTTTTATCCAGTAATGTTAATGATTTAAGAAAAAGACTTACCGTTATTCATCAAGATGAGCTTGGCAAAATTTCTATCTCTTTTAACAATTTCATATCAGAAATAGGAGGGCTTATTATTAATATTAAAAATAGTGGTAATAAAAACTCTAAGCAGGTTGAAGAATTATTGCAAACTTCCATAATAATGCAAAAACATATATTAGAGATGGCTAATGCTATTGATATCAGCGTTGAATCTAGTAACAGTGTTAAAAATGTTTTACAAGAGAGTAATGCCGACTCAATATCTACTAAAGAAAATATTATTAGTGCTCAAAATTCTTTAGAATCTATGGATAAAAAAGTTTCCAAAATGAGAGTTACTATTGAAGATGGTTTAGAAAAAGAGTTAGCAATTGTAGATAGATTAGAGACATTAACTACTCAAATAGAGGGTATGCGTAATGTTGTAAGTTCTATAAATGATATAGCAGATCAAACAAATCTCCTAGCACTAAATGCGGCAATAGAAGCAGCACGTGCAGGTGAACATGGTAGAGGTTTTGCCGTTGTAGCTGATGAAGTTCGTAAACTTGCTGAAAAAACACAAGGATCTTTAAATGAGATTAATAGTGTTATCTCCGTATTTATGAATTCAATTGCAACTACAAGTTCAGAGATGAATCATAAGAAAAAAGATTATGAGCACCTTGTAGAAATATCAATAGATGTCAATCAGCAGACACAAGTTGTATCGGCGGCAATGGGTAAGGCTGTTGAAATGTCAGAAAAGTCATCTGAAGTATCTATTGATTTATCAAATAGAATTATTGGCGTGATATCTGAAATAGAAAAAATCAATGAGTTGTCAAATTCGGATTTGCAAAGTGTTGACAAGATAGCTTGTATATCAAAAAGTTTAAAAGAGACATCTAAAGAGCTTGATGAGCAACTGTCTGTTTTTACTATCTAACAATTCCTGTCCCTGCTATATTAGCAGCATGAAAAATAATGGAGTTGTGTTTACGAGCGTAAAATTGCATCAAAAGTTTTTGTAGTGTGGGTTCAATGGATGGTGTAAACCATGCGTTGTTACTAATGGCAATGAGGTATTGTGGGTCTCCCTCATAAAGCTCTTCACAGGTTGCTTCATAGCAGACGGCATTACGGAACTTAATACCTTTAATAATAAAATCTGTAGGTTGGTCGGAACTGACATAATCACTTGCGCCATCAAAAAAAGTTTTGTTGACATACTCCCGCATAAATTGGGGTAGAGGAATATACTCTCCAAAAGGAACCAGAACCATTTTTCGTGCGATTTGCATACGCTCATTATCGAAAAGATAGGTGACATTGTAGTTATGACCATCGGCTTCTTCTAAAGCTCCGGTGACAATAGTAATCTCTTTGGAGTAGTTTTTAAGTTTATCGATTAAGTCAGGATGATGATTCAAAAAGAGTGGAAATACCGATTCGCTTAAAATGACAACATCGTAATTATTGGTTATTGCGTTGGCGATAGCGTCAAAATTATAGGTCAAAATTTGTTGGAGCATATGTGGTTTCCATTTTAATTCTTGGGGCAGTTGCATCGAGACCAATTTAATTTTTAGCGGAGGAAGCTCTTTTTCTACCGCGTTAATGGGCATGGCTAACAGAAGTAGTAGCAGTGCAATATATCTCCAATTGGTTTTACATGTAAAAAAGAGAACGAGTGATGCAAGTATGAGAGCAAACTGCCATTTCAAGATTCCAAAATAACTGTTGACAAAGAGTAGTTCTGGCTGCATCCAGTTGAAATCAAAAGGTTCGATAAACGTTAAAGCAAAGATAATAAGTGCACGAATAATGATGTTGTTACTTAGAGAAATAACGCCAAAAAAGAGCGCATAGACAAATCCAAAACCTACAGTGATAATGGGAGTCATCCATGACACATTGTAGTACTCAAAGCTATACCCAATCCAATAAAACCACAGTAGACCAATAAAAAAACCACTCATAAAAAGTGTACGACGATTACCATGTAAAAGCAAAGAGAGTGCCGCAATCCCTGAAACAGAGTTGATGAAATTAGAGGTATATCCAAAATATTCCAAATATAAAAAAAGTGAAAATAGTAGTGCTATTACAAGGGCTAAGAAGATGTCTTGCAAACGTTGCGATAGTCGGTTAAATTGTCTGGAAATAAATTGCATGGATCGTATTATACTTTTTTTACCCTTCTTTGAGTATAATGCAAACAATTTTATTAAAGGATAACACCATATGGAAATTTTAGCACAGCTATTCCCGTTTATTATTTTATTGGGGATTATGTATTTCATAATCATTCGACCGCAGCAACAGCAACAAAAGAAACATAAAGAGATGGTTGAGGCACTTAAAAAAGGTGACAAGATTGTAACCATCGGTGGTGTTATTGCAGAGGTGAAAAAAGTTGAAGAAGAGTTCTTTGTTGTTAAGATGAATGATGCAACAGAAGTTAAAATTGTTAAAGATGCCATTAGCAGAAAGTATGGGGATGAAGCTTAATTTTCGTTTAGTAATCTTTGCTTTTGCCATTATCTTTGGAGTCGTTTTTTCAGCTCCATCGCTACTCCAGATGAAAGAGGGTGCAAAGATAAATTTAGGACTTGACCTTCAAGGCGGACTGCACATGCTTCTTGGTGTTAAAACCGAAGAGGCCGTGACATCTAAAATCAAATCATTAGCATCAAGTCTGAAACACTTTTCTGAGAAGAACGAGATTTTACTTGAGGAGATCACTATTGGTGATGAGCAAATTTCACTAATACTCTTAGATGAGGATGATGCTGTGTTGATTCAAGAGTTTTTAAAAGAGATTGAAGGTCTCGTTATTAATCAAAATAATCTGACATATACGATCTCATTAACTCCAGAGAATGTTATATTGACTCAAAAACAAGCAATTGATCAAGCCATTGAAGTTATTCGTAATCGTCTTGATCAGTTTGGTTTAGCCGAACCTACGGTTGCCCGTCAAGGTGAAGAGAAAATCTTGGTACAGCTTCCGGGTATTAAAAACCAAGAAGATGAGAAGCGTGCCCGTGAATTGATTTCTCGTGCTGCAAAGTTGGATTTGATGGCAGTTGATGAAGAGCGTGCGGCTCGTGTTGATAAGATGGATAATGCAGAAGCCGCGCGTTATGGTGACCTGATTTTACCGGATAACACACGACCGGAAATTAAATATCTTGTGAATGAGATTCCTATCTTAGATGGTTCAATGCTCACCAATGCCCAAGTTGGATTTGATCAGAACAATCGTCCGGTTATTAACTTTACATTAAACTCTGAAGGTGCTCAGATTTTTGGAGACTTTACCGGAAGAAGTGTCGGAAAGCGTTTAGCCATTGTACTTGATGGCAAGGTCTATTCAGCACCTAACATTAATGAAAGAATTGGTGGCGGCAGTGGTCAGATTAGTGGAGACTACAGCGTTATGGAAGCACAAGATTTAGCGATTGCATTGCGTTCCGGTGCTATTTTAGCACCGATTTATGTCATGGAAAAGCGCTCTGTGGGACCAAGTTTGGGTGCTGATAGTATTAAAGCGAGTTTAATGGCTCTCATTGCCGGTTTTTTACTTGTCATTATTTTTATGGTCGTTTACTACAAACGTGCGGGAGTCATTGCTAATATTGCACTGATTGCCAACTTGTTTATTATTTTAGCGGTGATGGCACTTTTTGGTGCGACGTTAACACTGCCGGGTATGGCGGGGATAGTACTTACTGTTGGTATGGCAGTCGATGCGAATGTTATTATCTCTGAGCGTATTCGTGAGCTGCTGTATCAAGGTGCTTCAATCCATAAAGCGATTGAACAAGGGTATAACAATGCGATGAGCGCTATTTTAGATGCAAACATTACAACTCTTATTGCAGCTGTAGTGCTTTATGCATATGGAACGGGAGCAATTAAAGGTTTTGCTATTACTATTAGTATTGGTATTTTAGCATCGATGTTAACGGCTATTTTAGGAACGCACGGTATTTATGAGATGTTAGAATCCCGTATTGCTAAAGACAAAAACCTAAATAGCTGGTTTGGTATTAAGGAGGTGAAATAATGGAACTGTTTAAATATACAAGAACATACCGTTTTATGGGATCATCTAAAATTGCAATGCTGTTTTCTATTGCTTTAGTGCTTGCCTCTTTTACACTGCTGCTGACCAAAGGTCTTAACTACGGTGTAGATTTTGCCGGTGGTACCATTGTTCAAGTAAAATATACTACGGATGCACCAATTGAGAAGATGCGCGCGCAGCTTAAAACTACCGAGCTGTTTAAAGATGCAACAATTACTGAGTTTGGTTCACCTGATGAGGTTATTGTTCGTCTCAAATCATCGACTAAAGATGTTTCAAATGACATTGGTGATCAGGCTAAAGTAGCACTGGAAGGTACGGGTGATTTTGAGATTCGTCGTGTCGATATGGTCGGACCCAAAGTAGGAAGTGAACTCAAAGAGAAGGGAATTATGTCAATGCTTCTTGCAGTGGCAGGAATTCTCATGTATGTAGCGTTTCGATTTGAGTGGCGTTTTGCCGTGGCATCGGTTGTTGCTTTAGTCCATGATGTTTCCATCGCTTTAGGGATGATTTCACTTTTTGCTATTGATGTAAATCTTGATGTCTTAGCAGCACTGCTTACCATTTTAGGATACTCCTTGAATGATACGATTATTGTATTTGACCGTATTCGTGAAGGAATTACCGATTCTAAGAGTACTGACTTAGGCGAGGTGATTGATGAGTCGGTTACCAAAACATTGTCACGTACGACATTGACATCATTAACGACATTTTTTGTTGTATTAACACTTTTTATTGCAGGCGGAGAGATTATTCACGCCTTTGCATTTACAATGCTTGTGGGTGTTGTTGTTGGTACGTACAGTTCCATTTTTGTTGCATCACCGGTATTGATGCTCTTTGGATTTGATATTAAACGTTATCGTGCACGTCTGGCTGAAAAAGCAAAACTTACAGCAGAAAAAGAGAAGATGCGTGCGCAGTATGAACAAGGAACGGTGTAATACCGTTAAACTAGGAGGCAGTTATGGATTGGGGTAAGGTAATATATGTGTTTTTCTCTCTTATGAGTCTAACATCAACAGCGGCATTTTTATATGAACACAGTGCTATTTCACTCTTTGCAGCAGCAAGTTTAAACTTAGTGTCAACATTTTTAAAGATAGGTGTGCGTAATTTACTCTCAGCAGAACTGTTAGCAAGTTCATTAGTTGCTGATTTGCACCTGATTCCTGCCTTTATTTATTTAGTAGTTGTGGGTAATGTAGAGTGGGCAATTGCTCTAACTATCGGTGCGCTTATTGCTAACTTTTTTTCTATGGGATTGGTTTTCATCGAGAGCTCAAAAAATAGAGATGAGTATTAGGAGATATATTGCAGTACAATCCATCAGAGATTGAAACAAAATGGCAGAAATTTTGGCAAGAGAACCAAAGTTTTGAGCCATCAGATGATTTTAGTAAAGAGAAAAAATATATTTTAAGTATGTTCCCGTTTCCTAGTGGAAGATTGCATATGGGACATGTCCGCAATTACAGTATTGGTGATGCATTCGCACGCTACTATCGCCAACAAGGCTTAAACGTACTTCATCCTATCGGTTGGGACAGCTTTGGAATGCCGGCTGAAAATGCGGCAATCAAAAATGGTGCTCATCCAAAAAAATGGACGTATGATAATATTGAGTATATGCGTAAAGAGCTTTCAGCTTTAGGTCTTTCATTCTCTACGCAACGTGAGTTTGCAACATCAGATGAACTCTATACCAAGTTTGAACAGGCCTTTATTATTGATATGTTTAATAGAGGCTTGATGTACCGTAAAAAAGGACTTCTCAACTGGTGTCCTCATGATCAGACAGTTTTAGCAAATGAACAGGTTGTAGATGGCTGTTGCTGGCGATGTGATACTCCTATTGTTAAAAAAGAGATGAATCAGTACTACTTTAAAATTACGGATTACTCTGATGAACTCTTAGATGATCTGAAAAAACTTGAAAGTGGCTGGCCTAAACAGGTTCTTACCATGCAAGATAACTGGATTGGTAAATCTCATGGTTTAGAATTTGATCTCTTTTTTGACAGTGAAAGTGTAGAAAAACTCTCTTTTACATGTAAAAGCTTTGACGTCTTCACCACACGACCTGATACTATTTATGGTGTGAGCTACGCGGCTCTTGCTCCTGAACATGATATTGTTACCTATATGATGGAGAATGCGCTTTTAGATGATGAGACCATTGCTAAAATCAGAGCCATGAAAAACAGTTCATCAATTGATCGACAAAAAGCCAAAAGCGGTGTTGCACTTAATTTACATGTAATTCATCCCTTAACAGGCAGTAAAATTCCTGTATGGGTAGCAAACTTTGTATTAATGGATTACGGTAGTGGTGCGGTAATGGCGGTTCCTGCTCATGATGATAGGGATTATGATTTTGCTCAAGAGTATAATTTACATGTAAAACCAGTAATCCAACCTTTTAAAGGTGATGCTCAGAGTGGGGTTGCTTTTACGGAAGTCGGTGAACTTTTTAATTCAGAACAGTTTGATGGACTCAATTCACAAAAAGCACAAGCTGCAATTATTGAGTATTTTGAAACTGAAAAACTCGGAAAACGCGTCACCAATTATAAACTCAAAGATTGGGGTGTCTCGCGTCAACGTTACTGGGGCGCGCCGATTCCTTTTATTCACTGTGCTGACTGTGGTTTGGTGATGGAGAAAAAAGAGAATCTTCCTATTGCACTGCCTGATGATGTTGAAATTACAGGTGAGGGGAACCCGTTAGAGAATCACCCGACTTGGAAACATTGTAAATGTCCACAATGTGGCAAGAGTGCGATCCGCGAAACTGATACGATGGATACTTTTGTAGAGTCAAGCTGGTATTTCTTACGTTTTTGTGCTTCAAAAACCAATTGGGAAAATGAACCGTTTTCAAAAGAGCAGTTAGCGTATTGGATGGGAGTGGATCATTACATTGGCGGGATCGAACATGCCATTTTGCACCTGCTTTATGCACGTTTTTTTACCAAAGTCTTTAGAGACTTAGGTTATTTGGATTTTGATGAACCATTTGATAAGTTGCTTACTCAAGGTATGGTGCTCAAAGACGGTACTAAAATGAGTAAATCCAAAGGTAATACGGTTGACCCGGATGCTCTTATTGAGAAATATGGTGCCGATACCGCACGACTGTTTATTCTTTTTGCAGCTCCGCCGACTCAAGAGTTAGAGTGGAATGACAGTGCGGTTGAAGGAGCATATCGTTTCTTAAAACGCTTGAGTGATCGCAGCGCTAACGTGGCGCCAACGAGCACCCTACCGATAATTGATCATAGCAGCTTAAGTAAAGAAGAAAAGTATGCTCGTAAAAAAGTCTATGAAGCACTAGAGCGCGCCAATGAAGTTTATGGCGAGCGTTACACATTTAACACAATGATTGCCGGTGTGATGGAAGCGATGAATGCGCTAAATGAACAGAAAAATTCTGATGTGTGGTCTGAAGGGTACTGGATTTTGCTCTCCATTATGGAACCGATTGTTCCGCATATCTGCTGGGAATTAAGTGATAAACTTTTTCAAAGAAATAACCTGACACATAATAGTGTTATTGATGAAGTGTTTAAGGTAGATTCAATCACGCTTGGACTCTCAGTTAATGGAAAACGACGTGCTGAAATCGAAGTTGGCGTTAATGACACCAAAGAGCAGATTATCGCAGTGGCAAAAAAAGCACTCTCAAAATGGATTGACGGCAAAGAAGTTGTCAAAGAGATTGTTGTACCTAATAAACTTGTTAATATTGTGGTAAAAGGCTAATCGTGCGTTTTTTTTTGAGTATAGTATGTGTATTGATATTTACAGGTTGCGGATATAAAGCAACAGCACACTATGCAAAGAGTATCGTCGGGAACAAAATTAGTACAGAA
Source organism: uncultured Sulfurimonas sp. (assembly GCA_964481625.1). Taxonomy (GTDB): domain Bacteria; phylum Campylobacterota; class Campylobacteria; order Campylobacterales; family Sulfurimonadaceae; genus QNZR01. The sequence goes on along the minus strand of CAYZUN010000002.1, from coordinate 15,452 downwards.
GTATATGTCTCACTGTATGATCCGGAAAACTCTGTTATAATCAAAGATGCAGTGGACAGTGCTATTATTACACGTTTTAAAGGGCAGTTAAGAGATAAAAAATTCTCAACAACACACTTGGCAATTACGATTAGTGATATTAAATTTAAACCTCTAAAGTATGATGTCAATGGCTATATTACCGCATATCAGACCGATGTTTTTATGCAGGTATTACGAACCACAGGGGACTTTTCTAAAACCTATCTCTCACGAGGAAGTTATGATTTTAGTATTAGAGCAAATGCTATCATCTCAGAAAAAGCACGATTTGAAGCTATTAAAAATAGTGCACAAAAAGCGATTGACAGCTTTTTAGCGCAAGTATCTTCTGAAACCTTAATAAAAGGGAACCGATAATGACCGTACATGATATTATTAAAAAAGCAATTGAGAGACTTCGAAATGAAGGAAAACTTTTAACACCGGATTTTTATGCAGAAGCATTCTGTGCAGAAGCAAAAAAGGCAGGAATACTGACTGATGATTGTAATCAGGTTGATAAATATACGAGTGCATTAGATACGTCATATCAAAATGAGATTAAACAGTATCGTGTTAAGACGACTCAAGAGTTAGTTCGCTTTCTGATCTCTAAAATTAATCGAATGAACCCAACACAGTGTGCTGAATTGCTTGAATCAAACAGTGCTTTGTTAAAACGGGTTTTACAGTCTGTTGAGGTGCTTCATAATTCAGATGCAACCACATTATCACAAAAAACGATGATCGTTTTAGAGAAGAAAAACACTCCTCATGAACTGGAAAAACTACGCAAAAAATGGATGGATTTTCTCACTCTTTATGACAGTAGTTTTTTACAAAAGCTTTCAAATTATGGAACACTCTATCCTGAAGATCTCAAAAAAACAGTATCGTCGCTTGGGAAAAAAGTAGACAGTAGCGTTGATTTGAGTGGAATGGATAGAGTGGCGGCACTTCTGGTTGCATCACTGGTTCCCTCTATTGCATCAGAGGTCAATGATGAACTCGCAAATCTCTCAGATACTTTACGTACAAATCCGGCACTGCTGACATCACAAAGTATGTATGAAGAGATTAGAGAAGCGATTAAACAACGTATTGCACTGGATAAAGCAAGTGTTAAAGATATGGTGTTGGCACTTGATGATGTACTTGGTAAGGTGTCATTACAATTAATTGATCTGATTGAAAAGAGTGACAGTTCCACTGTTGAAATAGCACAAATTAAAAAAGACCTTGAAGTTTTTGATCATGATAAGACAATAGATTTTAAATCAGCACACACAAAGCTGCTTAAAATTGCGATGACTTTAGAAGAGAAAACGGAACTGCTTAGTAAAGATCTCAAAATTCACAATAAAAAAGTCACAGAACTGGGGTCAAAAATAACAGACTTAGAAGCTCAGTTAATAGCAGCACTAAAAGCCTCTCGTGAAGATTTTTTAACTAAACTTTTTAATAAACGTGCTATTGATGAACAGTTAAAAATTAAAGAGGGCGAGTTTAATCGCTATGGCAGAAACTATTCAATTGTCATGTTCGATTTAGATCACTTTAAAGCAGTTAATGATACGTACGGTCATGATGCCGGTGATGCCGTACTTGCCGCATTTGCCAAAATTCTTAAAAAGATGTGCCGAAACGTAGATGTTGTGGGGCGTTATGGTGGTGAAGAGTTTATTGCTATTTTGAGCGATACCGGTATTAATGGGGCAATTAAGTTTGCTAATAAAGTGCGTCAACAGGTTGAACGTACCAAATTAATGTATCAAGGAAGCCATATTAAAATAACTACCAGTGGCGGTATAGCAGAGCGTAAAGCATTACAATCTGTAAAAGCAACGATGCAGTCAGCTGATCAACGTCTTTATGATGCGAAAAAAAGCGGTAGAAATCGCATTGAACCGATTCTTATATAGTAAAATGAACTTAGAAGTATTCTTAGAGCATAAACCGCTCTACTATGGCAAGATTGACTATATGCGTATGCCTAGAGTGTACGGTAGCATCAAATCTCATTTTAAACTTCCCAAAATTATACATGTAGTCGGCACTAACGGCAAAGGAACGACAGGGCGTTTTATTGCCAACATGTTACTTTCACAGGGTTGTAATGTTGGGCACTATAGTTCTCCACATATTTTAAAGTTTAATGAACGTATCTGGATCAACGGCAAAGATGTCAGTGATATTCTTTTAGAAACTACGCATCAACAACTCATAAAAATACTCTCTTTAGAAGATCGTGACACACTCAGCTATTTTGAGTACACTACCTTTTTAGCCATGCTGCTTTTTAGTGATTGTGATTATGTTATTTTAGAAGCGGGACTTGGTGGTGAGCATGATGCAACGAATGTATTTGCTAAAGAGTTGAGTGTATTAACTCCTATCGCCTATGATCATCAAGATTTCTTAGGCAGTGATATACTCAGTATTGCACGTACGAAATGTAACAGTATTACGCATCGTGCCGTCATAGCAAAGCAAAAATATGAAGAAGTAATAATTACATGTAAAAGTATTGCTAAAGACAAAGGTTGTGAACTTTACACTGTTGATGATGTTTTAAATGAGGATGAAAAGCAGATCTTGGTTTTACGAGCTTTAGAAGATTCTCTGCCAAAGTATCTTGAAGAGAATTTGCTTTTAGCAGTCTGTGCCGTAAAACTTTTGGGATTTGAAATTGATGAGAGTAGCATTAAAACGGCACGGCCTTTTGGACGACTTTATCAATATCGCCAGAACATTACGATTGATGTAGGACATAATTCCTTGGCAGCAGAGGCAGTACGAACTGCATTTTTGAAAAAAAAAGTGATTTTAGTCTATAATAGCTATGCTGATAAAGATTACGCAATAATCTTAAAAATTTTGCAACCGATTATTGAGCATGTAGAGATTTTAGACATTGATGATGCACGTATGATTGATAAGAGTATGTTACAATTAAAACTCAAGGAGCTTGGGATTATATATAAGAATTTTACCTCTATAAATGCGCAACACAAATACTTGGTATTTGGATCATTTAAAGTTGTAGAGGCATTTGTAAGGGGAAATTATGCGTAGACATTTTACCATTACGATTCATGATGATAAAAGTCTTAAGCAAATTAATCTGCCTTACAGTGTCAAAAGTGGACTGCTCTACATGGCAATTCTTTTTGTAGCTATTGGAATTTTAACTTTTTTTGGAGTCATTTATTTAAATAATACTATTGATGATATGGTTGATAAGCGCGTTGCAATGCAAGAACTTATTAATAAAGAACATGAGATTAATGATGGATTAGTTCAATCAATTAAAAAAAAACAAGATGAACTTGCAACTACAGTCGATAGGCTCGATAATATTGAGGGTCTCATTGGACTGACTCCAAGTGAAAATATGAGTGTACAAGAGCGTATTGAACTCGCCGCTTTAACATCAGAAGAGATTGCAATAATGCATCAGTTTATACCCAACGGTTCGCCGGTTGAGTTTAAGGGAGTATCGAGTCCTTTTGGGTATCGTATTCATCCCATAACACATAAACGAGCTCTTCATAAAGGAACGGATCTCATTGCTGCTAAAAAAACACCGGTTTATGTTCAAGCAGACGGTGTTGTTGAGTTTGTCGGATGGGACAAAGGGTTTGGGAGGTTGGTACGAATCAGACACAACTATGGGTTTAAAACGTACTATGCGCACTTAGATAGTTTTGCAGTTAAAATAGGTGATTTTGTTACAAAAGGAGACCTGATAGCCCATACAGGCAATACTGGCATTAGCAGCGGACCGCACTTGCACTATGAGGTGCGTTTTTTAAATCGACTGTTGAATGCATATAATTTTATTAAATGGGAAGTCGATAATTATCAAGATATTTTTGAAAAGGAGAACAAGGTACCATGGCACTCTTTGGTAAAAGTAATAACACGAAATCAGTCCCAAATCATAAAACTACCATCATCACAGAGGGTTGTTATTTTAAGGGAAGATTAAAACTCGTTTGTGAACTCTTTGTTGATGGCAATATTGAGGGGTCGGTGATATCTGATCATGAAGTAACAGTGGGCATAAATGGTCATGTTGTTGGTGATATACAAGCGAAAAAAGTAGTCATTCATGGTCATGTTGATGGTACTATTGATGCCGACAAGGTCTATATTCAAAGTAATGGGAATGTTTTGGGTGTCATTGAAGCAAATGAACTTATTGTCGATCCTACGGGAATATTTAAAGGTGAGAGTAAAATTAAAACCTCAGATGATCAAAGCTAGATGATACAGAGCCGTCTTTTTGAATACTTTGCTTCAGATAAAAAGCAAAATCTTGAACTATTAATCTGTGAAGATGCTAATGAAGCAGCACAGCTTGCTGATATATGTCAATATTTTGAAATACAGAGTGTGGTGTTTCCTGATTTTAGAGCAGCATATTTAGATGATTTACGCTCTTATAAAAGTGAGTTGCATCAGCTTTTTGGTGCGTTAAATAATTATTATCGTTGTGACACAAAACCGTTGGTAATTGCACCTTTTAAAACCTTGCTATTTCCATTTCCAAATGAAACGCTACTGCAATTAAAAACACTCTCTTTTGCCGATACTCTGAATTTAAAAGCATTTAAAAATGAGATGCTCTACTGGGGATACAGTTTTGTTGATATTGTTCAAGTTGAGGGAGAGATCTCGTTTCGTGGTGACATTATTGATATTTTTATTCCTAATACGCCGGCACCTTATCGTATTTCTATGTTTGATAATGAGATTGAAGATATTAAAGTTTTTGAAACTGAAACTCAGCGAACGCATAAACAGGAGTTGGACTCCATTGAAATTGCCCCTGCATTTTATGCTTTAGATGAGCAGGGCTACAATGCCATTATGAAAGCGATTGAGTCAAGCCAAAGTGACAGTTTCATGAAAGATATGGCATCGCTTGGATTTTGGTATCTTAACGAGAACAGCAGCTGCTTTTTAGCGGGTAAAGTGAGTTACCATGTAAAAGAGATGTCGCCACTGATTGATGAAGCGTATGAGCTTCTTTCACCACGTACTCCACAGGCACTTTTTGATACACAAATTATTAGTGAACCCAAGCACTATAAACCCTTAGCCGTGACCAATGCTAAAACCTTAGTCGATGTGCATCATGCTAAAAAGATCACACTCATTGCCACCAATGAAGCGCAGATCAAACAAGCCGGAATTTATGACACCTCAAATTTACATGTAATTTATAAACCCTATATTGTTAACATTATCAGTGATGATGAACTGATTATCTCACTCAATAAGCCGGAGAAAAAACGCAGACGCAGACGTACCTCTATTGTCTTAGATGACTTAAAACCGGGTGATTATGTTGTGCATGAAGATTATGGTGTCGGAATCTTTGAAAAAATCGAACAAGTTGAGATACTCGGTGGCATTAAAGATTTTGTAGTTATTAAATATACGGGTGATGATAAGGTACTTTTGCCTGTTGAGAACTTAGAGTACATTGACCGTTATATTGCCTCGGCGGGGTCGCTTCCTTCTTTGGATAGATTGGGCAAAGGAAGTTTTGGCCGTCTTAAAGATAAAGTTAAAAAACGTCTTTTTGAGATCGCTTCTGAAATAGTTAATACGGCTGCTACACGTGCTTTGATTAAGGCTCCAAAAATTGTAGTTGATAAGAAACTCTTAAAAGAGTTCCAAGCTGCTGCAGGATTTATGTACACAGAAGATCAGGAAAAGAGTATTGTTGAGATTATCACTGAAATTAGCAGTGGTCATATAATGGATCGATTGCTTAGCGGTGATGTCGGTTTTGGAAAGACTGAAGTTGCTATGAATGCCATTTTTGCAACCGTAAAGTCTGGTTTTCAAAGTGCCATTATCGTACCTACGACACTGCTCAGTTCGCAACACTATAAGTCACTACAAGAACGTTTTGAGGCGTGGGGACTTCGTGTGAATAAGCTCGACCGCTTTGTCACAGCAAAAGAGAAAAATGCCGTCATCAAAGGATTAGCATCAGGTGACATTGATGTAGTAGTCGGAACTCATGCACTTTTTGGTGTGGATTTTAAAAACTTGGGCTTGGTAATTATTGATGAAGAGCATAAGTTTGGTGTGAAACAGAAAGAGAAACTCAAGCAGATGCATGAGAAAGTGCATCTTCTCTCTATGAGTGCGACACCGATTCCACGAAGTCTGAATCAGGCTCTGAGTTCTATTAAGACAATGAGTAGCATTATGACCCCGCCAAGTGAGCGCCAAGGGGTACGTACTTTTGTTAAAGCTTATGAAGACAAGCTGATTAAAGAGGCTATTATGCGGGAACTGCGCCGTGGCGGACAGGTCTTTTATGTACATAATTCTATTGATCACATGCCCATTAAAGAGGGACAGCTTCGTAAACTGTTACCAAATTTAAAGACGGTTATGCTGCACTCTAAAATTTCAGCAGCACAGACTGAAAAAGAGTTATTAAAGTTTGAAGCGGGCGAATATGATCTCATGATTGCCACCTCAATTATTGAATCGGGAATCCATATGCCAAATGTCAATACCATGATTGTTGACGGAGCAGATCGTTTTGGAATTGCAGACTTGCATCAGCTTCGCGGGCGAGTGGGACGAGGAAGCAAAGAAGGCTTTGCCTATTTTGTTGTTGAAGATAAAGAAGCCATTACACCAGAAGCAAAAAAACGTTTAATAGCGCTTGAGTCAAACTCGTTTCTAGGAAGTGGTTCCGTTCTTGCCTACCATGACTTAGAGATTCGCGGTGGTGGAAACTTGGTGGGTGATGCCCAAAGCGGACATATTAAAAATATTGGTTATTCCCTCTACTTGAAGATGCTCGAAGATGCTATTACCACACTAAGCAATGAGAATAAAGAGAGTCGTGAAAAGGTAGATATTAAACTGACCATCAGTGCGTATCTCTCTGATGAGGTAATAAATGAAGACCGCCTGCGCCTTGAACTTTACCGACGACTGAGCCAGTGTGAAACTCCTAAAGAGATCTATGAGATTGAAGAGGAGTGTATTGACCGTTTTGGTAAACTGAACACGCCGACTAAACAATTTTTTGAGCTGATGGTCATTAAGATGTTAAGTCTGCAGATGAAGATTAAAGTGTTAAGTAATTATGGTCAAAACATCAATATTGAGTACCAAAATGGCTCCAAAGAGCGCATTACTTCTGCAAGCAGAGACGATGATGATATTATTATTGCAGTGTTGAATTATTTACGAAACGCTAAGCCAAAGGTATTGTAGTGAAAATAGCATTTATTGGTGACATCATAGGAAGACCGGGACGCTCTATGATTCGTGAGCATCTTAAACGTTTGCGCGAAGAACATGAGATTGATTTTGTGATTGCCAATTATGAGAATGCATCGCACGGTTTTGGACTGACAATGAAAAATGCCAATGAACTTTTTGGTTACGGCATTGATGTGATGACGGGTGGAAATCATAGTTGGGATAAAAAAGAGATTTTTGGACTGTTTGATAACATGGAGTTGCTGCGTCCGCATAACTATCCCAACGAAGTTCCGGGAACAGGCTTAAAAGTGTATGATGTTAAGGGTGAAAAACTTGCCGTACTTAACCTAATGGGGCATTACTCGATGCCTCATACCGATAATGCATTTCGTTTAGCATCTCAATGTGTAGAAGATTTACATGTAGATGGTGTGAAGAGTATTTTTATTGACTTTCATGCCGAAGCTACAAGTGAGAAACGCGCCATGCTGATGATGCTTAAAGGAAAAGTCAGTGCTATTATGGGAACACATACCCATGTCGGAACCGATGATTTTCAAATTGTCGAGGGGAGTGCTTATCTTACCGACATCGGTCTAACAGGCTGTCGTGACAATGTCATTGGTATGGATGCTAAAGTGCCAATCACGCGTTTTTTAACGGGAATGCCGGGACATTTTGATGTGCCAAAAAAATGTAAGAGAATTTTACAAATAGCTGTAATGGAGCTTGAAGCGGGCAAGTGTATTGACGCGTTTAAAATAAAATGTTTTGATGATGGTCGGGAACTGCTTACCAAAGCATGGATTGAGTAGTGTTATTTTACTTCCAAATCTCTTTATTTTCTTGGCAATGCAATAGTTTGAGTTTTAAAACCTGAATTTTTTCATCTAGTGTTTCGTCTGTTTCCAATAAAACTAACTTTTTACTATTGAGATTGATTATAATTATAAAAACTATTCTTTAGTTAAAGGGCGCTTCTAAAATATGAAGTGATACCTATACCTCCACCTCATTATAACTCTTTTTACATGTATTTTATGTGAGGATAATGCCGTTGCTTGTTAATAAATATATGCTACAATGTACCCATGAAATTTAAGAGCATCACAACATTGGTACTACTGTTCGCCCTTGGGTTCTCTGTAGTGCATGAGTACGCCTTTGCTTTTTATGACAAGGAGCATTGCAGTGTTACGGAATATGTGCATGAGTTGTCGGCTCCCACATCACACGGTGACATTTGCGATATTCATTTTGAGTACCACCAGTCGTTTCTGCTTTCAAAAAAAACTTCGGTTCCGGTCATTGAGTACCTTTCTTTGGTTCAAAGAACCAATAATGAATCTTACAGTTTTCAAATTCATACTAACCTTTTTAAACCCCCTATTGCCTAAATAACTTCTCTTCAAACCAATAACCATATTTTTATTTAGGAACAATCATGATAAAAAGATTATCACTCATTGTTTGTGTGGCATCATCACTTTGTGCTCAAAGTTTTGATACCTTCTTAAACAGTGCTATAACTAACAGTCCCTACCTCAAGTCCTCATATTTAGGAGTTGCTCAGACAGAGCTGCAGGGCAAGATGTTAACACGCTACAACAACCCTGAACTCTCAGTTGAGTATGCACGGTTTCAAGCAGATTCCGGCGGCAACGATAACGGCTTTTCTATCGGCATATCGCAGCCTCTTAGACTCTGGGGTATTGGTCGTGACAAGATGTCGCTGGCAAAGAGACAGGTACAGACTGAAGAGTCTCGCTACAGCTTAACCAAAGCTCAATTTATTCGCGAACTCTCTTTAGAGTACACTGTCTATGCTAATTTAAAGAAACAGCTTGAGCTGAGTAATGAAGAGTTACGCATTGCGCAACATATTTTTGATATTTCACAACAACGCTATCTCGCCGGAACCGTCTCTCACGGTGTTATGCTGCAAGCACAGGTAGACTACGAAATGGTTGCCGTTAAAATAGAGACACTGCATCTCAATGCTTTAGAGCAATACTATGTGCTATTGCGACGTGCCGGTATAACCGAAGAGATTCCTCTTGAATATACCCATCAATTTAGCTTACCCTTAAAGACGCTTACTTCTAAAAATCCGGAACTCCGCTACTTGCAGCATCAGACCAAAGAGGCGCAAGCCACTGTCAAGGTCAATACAAACGCTATTGAATGGACAACGCTTCATGCAAGTTATGACAACGAGCCGGATCAAGATATTGTGCGTATGGGTGCTTCGATTCCTTTAGCACTGTTCAACACTCGTTCACAAGAGCGTCAAATTGCAATGCTTGAAGCCGACAAATCGACCCTTTTAGCTGAAAACACTCAAGCCAAACTTACCATTGAACTCAAGCGCTTGCAACAGCAGCACAGTATGCTATTGCGGCTCCAAGAACAGCATCAAAAGACGTTAAAAACACAAACAAAACTCTTAAGCATGTTTGAAGATGCCTACACCATAGCACGTATTAATCTGCTAGAACTTCAAAACATTAAAAATCGTCTTATTATAACGAAAGAAAATCTTATCCAGACCGAGACGGCATTACACCAAAATGCTATTCATACCAACTATATTGCAGGAGCATATAATGACTAAACTTCTACTTCTTTGTGCCGTAACACTCTGTCTTTGTGCTATTGAGATACCCGTGAAACATGCTCAAAAACGGACATTTGGAACATCGGTTACACTCAATTCACAAATTGTCCAGCTCTCCAACGCCAAACAGTCTATTATGTCACTGGTCGGCGGTCATATTGAAAAATATTACGTCAAAGTCGGTCAAAGTGTCACGAAAGGTGAAAAGATCGTCCTGATTGAGTCGATTGTCATCTCTAAAATGACGGCGGAATATATTGCCAACAAAAAGCAGCTTCAGGCTCAAGAACAGAACTACCGTGCTACTAAAAAGCTCTATGAGAAGGGAATGACTTCTATGCAGGAACTCAATGCACAAAGCATGCAAAAAAATGCGCTGCTTGCCAAGCTCAATGCTCTTGCATCACAACTCAAAACCCTTGAGATTGATACCAAGAACCTTAAAGAGGCTACAGCTAACTTTATACTGTACGCGCACAATGATGGTGTCGTCTCTGAAATACTGCAACCGGTTCACTCCAGCATTAAAGAAGATACGCCCATCATCTCGGTGGTAAAAAAGCAGGCGTTTTATTTGAAATCGTTTCTTCCGCTTGAGTATGCTTCTAAAGTACGTATCGGACAAAAGATAGTACTGCAACACAACGGTCGCAATATTGTCTCTTATGTCACTCAAATTTTACCCAAAGTCGATAGTGCCACGCAACGTATTGTTCTGCTCTCAAGCATTGAAGAAGAGACACAAAACCTCTACATCAATGCCTATGTCGCAGCAACGCTCTATTTCGATGCAACGGAGTCTTATGTTGCCGTGGAAAAATCGGCACTCTCCTTTTTTCAAAATGAGTGGGTTGTATTTATGTCGACACAAAATAATCATGATGAGCATAACGCCCATGAAGATCATGATGACCATGCCGGACATGACCATGATACTCATGATGAACATGAAGGGCATGATCACGACACTCACGAAGAACATAATGAACACGAAGATCATGCTGAACAAGGTCATGATGACCATGAAGGACACAGTGATGAAGAGGTACCGTATACTCTAAGAGTAGTTACAATTATTGCTGAAGATGAGAATTTTGTAGCACTCAAAGGGATTCATGAAGGTGAAGCTTATGTGAGTGATAAGAGTTATTACGTCAAGTCGATGCTGTTAAAGTCGTCTCTTGGCGGACACGGTCACTAGGAGCAGATGATGTTATCTACTCTTATTGACCTCTCACTCAGGTACAAACTTTTAGTCATTGCACTCTTTATTGCGGTGATGGCTTTAGGATTTCGCGCATATGAGAACATTCCCATTGATGCGTTTCCCGACATCACCCCCAAACAGGTAGTCATCTACACGGAGAGTCCGGGGAACTCTGCCGAAGATATTGAAAAACTCATCACCTATCCACTTGAATCAGCGATTTCAGGTATGGCAGGTGTTAAACAGATTCTCTCCAATTCCTTTTTTGGACTTTCCTATGTTTCGGTCTTTTTTGAAGACAATATGGATATCTACTTTTTACGACAGCTTATGAGCGAGCGGCTTGCAAGTGTCGATATTCCGCAAGGGTGGGGAAAACCGACACTCGGACCCAATACGACAGGTCTGGGGCAGGTTTTTTGGTATGAGATTAAAGACAGTACCAACACCTACTCTCTGCGTGATATTCGACAGATGCAAGACTACATTGTTACACCGCTGTTTAAAAGCGTCAGCGGTGTTGAAGAGGTGATTGGCTGGGGTGGCTATGAGAAACAGTACAATGTTCTCATTGATACCACTAAACTTCAAGATATCGGTATTACCTATGACGATATTGTCAATGCATTGCAACGAAGTAACAAAGCCGCAGGCGGGCAGTATTTGGAGTTTAACAAGGAACAGTACCTCATCCGCGGTGCGGGACTTTACAAAAGTTTAGACGATATTCGCCATACCGTCATTAAATCAGCTAACGGACATGCCGTTACCATACAAGACATTGCTACCGTAGAGGAGGGTTCAGCACCGCGATTTGGTGCCGTGAGCATTGACGGCAGTGAAGCAGTTATGGGTATGGTACTGCAACGCACCGCGACCAATGCCGCCAAAGTGGTTGAAGCCATTAAAGCAAAAATTGAAACGGTCAATACGGCGCTTCCTGAAGGGGTACGTATTCACACAATCTATGATCGGACAGAAATAACCCATAAAGCGATCAGTACGATGAGTAATGCCCTCTTAACAGGGATTGTTTTGGTGACGTTTATACTCTTTTTGTTCCTTTTTGAACTGCGTTCGGCATTTATTGTCATTGTTTCGTTACCGGTATCACTGTTGATTGCATTTTTACTCATGGAGTATTATGGAATTAGTGCCAATCTCATGAGCTTAAGCGGCTTGGCCATTGCCGTAGGGATGATAGTTGACGGTACGATTGTCGTAGTGGAGAACTGCTATAGAAAGCTTCATGACGAACCCGATACGCCAAAACTTCAACTCATTGGAGAGTCTACCAAAGAGGTGGCAACCCCCGTTACTTTTGCCGTACTCATCATTGCCGCTGTTTTCATACCGCTGCTGAGTCTTGACGGGCTTGCCGGAAAACTCTACACACCGATGGCAATGAATATTGTCTTTGTAATGCTGGGCTCTTTGGCTGTTGCACTTATTTTGGTTCCGGTATTGGCGTTTTTACTGCTCAAACCTACTAAATCCAGTGACAATATCATTATGAGGGCTCTTAAAAACGGGTATGCTCCTCTTTTAATGTTTGCGCTTAGCCATGCAAAAAGTTTACTCATTGCTGTGACGCTTCTGTTTGCAGGACTGGTGTATCTTTTGTCCATTCAAGGCAGAGAGTTTATGCCCAGTCTTAATGAAGAGTCCATTATGTACCGTGTGATTGCCATTCCGGGTACCGCATTGACGCAATCACTCGATACTGCTGCTGCCATTGAGAAGCATATTTTAGAGCACTATCCTAATGAAGTTGCATCTGTACTCTCGATGGCAGGACGCAGTGAAAAAGGAGAGACGGCGCAGGCAAACTACATGGAGGTGTTGTTGACGCTTAAAACGGGTATTGATGATCTGCCGGCACTCACACATCGTATGAATGAAGATCTCGAACGTACCTTTACCCATGTCGCTTTTGTACCGACACAACCCATTGCCATGAGAATTGAAGAGCTTCTTGAAGGGGTCAAAGCGGAACTTGCCATTAAAATCTATGGTAACGATCAAAAAGTCTTGGATACCATTTCCAAAGAGATTCAACAAAGCATTGCCAATGTTGAAGGATTGGAACGTATGGAGGTTGAGACCCAACTGGGTCAGGCACAAATTAACATTACGCCTAACTATCTCTCTTTGGCACGCTACGGTATTAGTGTTGCCGAAGTGATGCAGGTCATTCGCAACGGTGTCGGTGAAGAGCCTATTAGCGAAAAGATTGAAGGGGTGAAACGGTTTGGGATCGTAGCCAAGATCAAAGATGCCAAAAAAGATATCGACGCCGTCAAAAATATAACGCTGCGAACGCAAGACGGTGCCATTGTCACACTCCATCAGGTGTGTGACATTACGATTGAGCAGGGCCCCTCATTTATTAAGCGACAGAATTTGAGTCGTTATATGGTTCTCTCGATGGAAGTTGAGGGTAGAGATGTCGCCTCGTTTGTTCACGAAGCCGATGCCATCATCAAAAAAAATATTGATATGCCTACAGGTTACTATATTGGTTGGGCAGGCGATTTCAAAAATATGCAAGAAGCGACGGAAAAGTTGATGATCATTATTCCAATTACACTGTTATTGGTTGTTTTACTGCTCTATACGGCATTTAACTCCTTCTCCAAAGCGATGCTCATTTTAATTAATGTTCCTTTTGGTCTGATTGGCGGTATTATTGCACTCGTACTTAGCGGTATCTATCTTTCGGTTTCGGCTATTATCGGATTTTTGGCAATTTTTGCTATTGCCATTCTCAACGGGATTGTTTTGGTCAGTTTTATTGATGAACTGCGTTTGAAATACCCGCATGTTGCGTTAAAAGATCTGCTTAAAAATGCTGCGCTATTGCGACTGCGTCCGGTATTAATGACTGCTTTTACCACACTTTTTGGAATTTTACCGCTACTCTATGCTACCGGGGTGGGCAGTGAAATACAATACCCGCTCTCCGTAGTGATTACCGGTGGTATTGTCAGCTCCACACTGCTTACGCTGCTCATTCTTCCTTCAACTTACTTGCTTTTTTATAAAAATCAGCATATAGTAGAAGAGGAGATTACCGATTTGTCACGACAAAAAAGTGCTTTACATTAACAAGGAGATTCATGAGTGAGTGTTGTGAAAATGGTGCCTGTGGCACCATTAAAGTCAACCAGAAGATAGAGACAATTACGATAAAAGCGTACTTTAAACCTCTCATTGGTCTGATTTTTCTGCTTTGTGGCATTGGATTGAATTTTTTTGATACCACTTTTTTTACCCCCACGGTGTCGTTGCTCTATTTCGGAATTCTCTATATCATTGTAGGTAAAGAGGTACTGCTTAAAGCCAAAGCGTTGGTATTTCAAGGTAATATCTACAATGAATTCACTCTGATGAGTGTCGCGACTTTAGGTGCTTTTGCCATCGGCTCTTATGCCGAGGGGGTTGCCGTGATGCTCTTTTACATTATTGGTGAGCTCTTTCAAGAGAGTGCGCTGATTCGAGCCAAACAGTCCATTCAGGCTCTGTTGAGCATTCAAGTTGAAGCGGTCAGTGTGGTAAGAGCAGATGGCAGTGTGAAGGTGCAACACCCTCGTGACGTGGCAGTGGGAGCTGTTATTCGTGTAAATGCCGGCGAGAAGGTCGCACTTGACGGTACCCTTCGCTCTGGAGTTGCCACACTCAATACGGCAGCACTTACCGGTGAATCCAAACCCGATACCAAACATGAAGGTGAGAGTGTCTATGCAGGCTCCATCAATCTTGATAGATCCATAGAGATTACCGTGAGGGCTGCGTATGACGATACCAAACTCTCTAAAATTTTACAGCTGGTTCAAGATGCCGTTGCAAAAAAAGCCAAAACTGAACTGCTTATTAGCCGTCTGGCAAAGGTCTATACTCCCATTGTCTTTTGGCTTGCCGTCGCGTTAGTCGTATTGCCGTTTCTCTTTTTAGGATCGGAGTACGTTTTTGCCGATTGGTTTGAGCGGGCATTGATCTTTTTGGTCATCTCATGTCCTTGTGCACTGGTTATCTCCATTCCCTTAGGCTATTTTGGCGGCATTGGGGCGGCATCGCACCACGGTATTTTATTTAAGGGTTCCAACTATCTCGACGTTATTACTCAAGTCGATACTGTCGTAATGGATAAAACCGGAACTCTGACCCAAGGGGTTTTTGAAGTACACGAGGTAATTGCAGCTGAAGGAGTAGAGCCAAAGAGCTTGTTGCGCCTTGTATCTGCTGTGGAGGCACACTCAAGTCACCCCGTAGCCAAAGCCATCGCCTCTTATTCACCAAGTAGTTTACAAGCAGTTGACGTTGAAGAAATCTCCGGATACGGGATGCGGGGAGTTG
>CAYZUN010000001.1:0-58255 GCA_964481625.1 uncultured Sulfurimonas sp. | reverse complement strand
GACAAAACTAGAAGATAAAGATAGCTATATACTCACATTTAGTGATATCACGGCTATTTATGACGCTATGTACCTTGAGAGTCATACAAAACTGCCGATGAGAAAATTTGTTTGGGAAGAAATTGAAATCTTAAAACAATATACAAATAAGTTAAGTACAATATTACTTAGCGTAAAAAATTTTGACAATATAGAAAAATGGCATGGAAAAGCAGAAACAATAGCAGTTAAGACTGAGTTTTCTACCATAGTAAAAGAAGTTGTACAAAAGCATTCACCCGGTAAATTTATAGGATACCTTGGAGAAAATCAAATCATTATTATCTCCGACTCCAATGACTTAGATCCTCTTTATAATGCACTAAGTGATATGAGATTACCGACAATAAAATTAAATAGCCAACACAAAAAAGCAGATTTTACTCTAAGTACTACTGCAAAAACTTTACAACTCGACATAAGTAAAGAGATAAATGAATTGGAGGTTGATTTAGCAGCTGCTTATGATTTGATGTAAGATTAGGGCATTATGAAATTAATCAATTTACTGAAGAGTTAAATGAAAAAAAGCCAATAAAAATATTCCACTATGTTAAGTAAATCTTAAACCTGTCTACACTTTTTATATTTTTTAAGTAAAATACTGTTACAAAACTGAAGTATAAAGAGACATTTTGCAAAAAAAAATAGATCAGGTCAAAACCCTTTTAGATGCCCTACCCTACATTAAGCAATATCGCAATGAAGTTTTTGTTGTCAAATATGGCGGCTCGGCACAAATTAATCCGATGCTCAAAGACAAATTTGCTCAAGATATTTTGTTAATGTATCTTGTAGGTATTAAACCCGTTATTGTTCATGGTGGCGGGAATAAAATTAGTTCCATGCTCGATAAACTTCAAATTGGAACTGAATTTGTTGATGGTCTTCGTATTACCGATGAAAAAGTAATGGAGATTGTTGAGATGGTACTCTCTGGCAATATCAACAAAGAGATTACTACCTTAATTAATCAACATGGTGCTAAAGCCATTGGTATCAGTGGTAAAGATGCCGGTTTTATTAAAGCCAAACCCGTAGATGCTCAAAAATATGGATTCGTTGGTAAAATCACTCATATTGATGCTACTGTTGTTAAAAACCTTATTGCAGAAAAGTTTATTCCCGTCATTGCTCCTATTGGAACAAGTGATGAGACAAATCATCCGGGTTACAACATTAATGCTGATCTTGCTGCGAGTAAGATTGCTGCAAGTATTGGTGCTCGAAAAATTATTTTTATGACGGATACTCCAGGGGTTTTAGACAAAGAAAAAAATCTACTCGATACATTAACAGAAGATGAGATCCATGTATTTAAAGAAAATCGTACTATTATCGGTGGTATGATTCCTAAAGTTGATGCCTGTATTGAAGCGATTGACGGTGGTGTTGAAAAAGCACATATTATTGATGGACGTGTTGAGCATGCACTGCTATTGGAGATTTTTACTAATGAAGGCGTGGGGACGGTTATTAAGAAATAGAGCAACATTACTCTATTTTGTAATCACTTCTTTGCGTATCCATAACTCTCTTAAGTTAATAGGTGTCACTTTATAGTAATCACCCCCTTTTGCTATAATTTCGACTTTTGCATCTTGATGTAAAAGCTCACACTGATTACGTGTCATAAATTTAATGAAGCCCTTGCTTCCATTATTTTCCCATAAAAAATAAGCTCTCTCAACGTTGTCTTGAAGTTCACAAGCAACGGCTTTTTTATTGACTGATGCCGCAAATACCGTAACACTAAGCAATAAAATACATGTAAATAATTTCATTAAATACGACCATTAATAAGATTAATAAGACTAATTTTAATCTCAGAAAAACGTAATATTCGTTTTCCGTTATTGCTCTTCATATAGGCCTCGGCCTCGGCTTTAGTTGCAAAAGGAACTAAGTCATCACCGCCAGGTGAGGTTTGATTGCTTCCATAGACATAATAGGCAGTTTTTGCATCAATAGCATCAAGTGTTTTAAAGTCAGTTACTTGAATACTTTTCATATCATCAATATTCAGTGCGCCGAGTTCCGGCCAGCGAGATGCTGTAAATATATACTCAAACATCGATTTTGGACTACTTAAATAGACCGATTTATCTTGAATTGTTACTACTTTTGCAACCCATCGCGGCTCTTTGTAGACTTTAACCTTGCGGATTAAACATAATGCATCTTTGTCAACTTTAATATTTTGTGCATGAAGCAGTGAGAGTATAAACACGCTCAATAGTAGTATTTTTTTCATCATTGTCCTTAAACTAAATCTTTCTTACTAAATATAGCATAACCAAAGTATGCAAACACTACGCCAATTATTATGGGGTAGAGTATTGAAAGGAAAATAAACATACCTTGAGAAAACAGATCGAGTATGTAAAATGCTACGGGTCCCATTACGGTGAGTTCCGGGTCAAACAGACTGATAGCTGCAACTCTAAATACTTCCATCGGATTAAGCAGTGCGATACTAATGATTAGCTCTTCACTCATTCTATTTTGAAGCATCAGACTGATTAGCGCAATATCAATAAAGGCAAGTAAAAAAATCCATACAAAAAATGAGATTCCCAATGCCATTTCTGATGATTTCACAATTGAAGAGATAAAAAAAGCAATCCCTAAAAATGCTGAACTCATCGAAAACAGTAGACCGGTGTAGAGAAAGAAAATATCCCAAGGTACAGAAGCATCTTTAAAGACACCGTAAATTATTGCAAAGAACATAGCCATAAATACAGGTAAAAATACTGTAATAAATCGTCCAAAAACCTTACCCCAATAATACTGTTTCAATGAAATTGGAAACGAGAGCATATACTCTAAAATATGACTGTCACGATCACCTGAAATGGAACGTACCGTAGTGATGAGAATAAATATCGGCAAAATAATAACGGTAACTTGAATATACATAAGCAACAATCTACTCAAGCCACTAAAGCCCATCACTTGAGATTCGGTAATTCCTGCAATAAAAAAGAGTGCAATTAACCCGCCAAATACTAGAGAATAAACAATAAACCAATTTGCTCGAATTGACTCTTTTAGGTCAAGATATGCTATTAAAAGTAAATTTTTCAATATGCTTTCCTATTTTTCTTTTCTTCAATTTCAAAAATACGTCGCGTAATTTCTGTGAAATCAAGAATTTCTTCACCCACTTTAATCGTACTGTTATTCTCATGTGCAGCAAAGCCATACGCCATCGGTGTGATATTGTTGGTATCATACAGAGCGGTTCGTGCATCAGTCCACTTACCCGTAACAACATCGGTAATCCAGATTTTAGCTTGCGGTGCCCATTCAATCTTCTCATCATCAAACCATAAAATCGTACAGCCAATATCATCAAACATGTAACTGCGCCCTGTTTTCATATTAATGACTTGAACGGCATGAGTCCTATCACTCACCACCATCTTGCAACGTTCACACATGTCACGATCCCAGTGTACTTTTTTAAGCTCTGTTGAGACTTCACGTTCACAAGCACTAAAACTCAACAGTACACCAATAGTTAAAAAAATCTGCTTAAAATATTTCATCAGATACCACTTCTCCTAAGTCCATATAGACTTGACGATTGACAATCTCTTTAACCTCTTCAATTCGGTGCGTCACAAAAAGTGCCAGCTTGTCTTTTTCATTTTCTTTTAAAAGTCGGTAAAAGTCATTTCTAGCTTTGGGGTCAAGATTGGCTGTGGGCTCATCATAGATTATTATATCACTCTGTTTTGCCAATGAGATAGCAATAAGAAGCTTCTGTTTCATTCCACCTGAGAGCTTAAAAAATGATTTATTAAGATTGGGGTTTATGTCAAGCTTCATTTCATTGGCATAGTGATAAATCAGGTTTTGATCAACTCCTGAGCTTTTACAAATGTACGAAATAAGTTCATTTAAACTAAGTTTTATTGGAGGCGGAAGCTGCGGTACAAAACTGACATGCTTTAAAATATCTATTCGATCTTTAATAGGGTCAAGCCCATTAATACGCACTTGACCACTGTTAGGATGGTAATAACCTAAAATCAGACGAATCAGTGTTGTTTTTCCCGCACCATTAGCACCCATAAGTGCTATGGCATCATTTTTATTAAAATTGATGGAAACATTGTTCAGCGAGATGGTTTTACCAAATTTTTTCGTTAAATTAGTAACTTCAATCATACCAACGACTTTAGTCTAAATTCAAAATTGAGTGCATCTTCATGACAGACATCAATACAGCGTCCACATAAAGTACAATCCGCACCGGTAACAAATTGTGTTTTAATACCCTGCTCCTCACGCTCTTTATCATATTTTGCTTTGGTCAGTTCTAATACCTGATTTTCAAAACAGACATCATGACAGACCATACAGTGATCACAATTGTCATTCCACTCAATACGTGTTGCACTAAGTGGCCCCATTAACCCATAGGTAGTTCCCAATGGACAGACATAACGGCACCATGCACGTCTTGAGAAAAAGATTTCTACAACTAAAACAGCAAAAACCCATGTCAGCGCCACACTCCAGCCATAAGCAATAAACCGACTTAGTATTCCAACAACATTAAAAATCTCAAATACCAAATAACCGCTTGTAAATGCTAAGACTAAGAAAATTCCCCAAAAAACATAACGGACTCTATGGTCGAACTCATGCTCTTTAATAATCTTTTTATCTACTAAAGTGTTATGTATTTTCTCACCAATCTCACTCAAAAGCCCGTAAGGGCAGACCCAGGCACAATAGGTTCGTCCGCCAATAATAATGTAGACCACAATAATCGTAACCGTTCCAATAATCATGTTGACCGGAAGCTGATGTGTTGCTAAAAAAAGCTGCATCGTTGCAAAAATATCAATAAGGTGAAAGCCTAAAAAACGTGATCCGGTTAACGTTCCTTCAAGTATCTGAATATCAATATTAAACGAAAGAAAAAATAGCAGGTGCATTGCAATAACCATAACCCATCGCTTAGTTCTATAGCTTAGCTTTGTTTTACCTTCTCTTGTTTTATCCGTAAATGTAGATAAAAAGGTCGTATTCTTAATCGTCGCTCTGCTGTTATACTTATCCATGACTCACTCCGACTATTCTTGTAGTGCTGCTGCTCTTTGTTCAAACTCACCAATCTCATCTGCATACTCACGTAAATCTTCTTCACTAAGTTTAATGAGCAGACCTTTCATAACAAGGTTCTCTTTACGTCCCGATTTATAATCTAGTAACATTTGATACACTGCATCAGATTCAAGACCAATCAGTTTTGGACCAATAATTCCCTCGCCATTCATACCGTGACACGATGCACATTTTATTTTATAGCTTTGAGAGACTTTAAACCTACCAATATTACCCGCTTTGTCGCGAAGTGCTTTGAGTTTATCTTCCTCAATTTTTCTGTCATCTTTTGCTTTAGGGGCATCCATAGTTGCAGCTGCCATTTTACTTCCCATATCTTCAATAACTTTACCTGCTTCACCGCCATGATATGCACCACCTTGGGAGGCAGTGTATGCCATCAATCCAATAATAATTACGGTTAATAGTGCTACAATAATATTTTTCACTATTTTCTTCCTCTTAGCGCTGCTATCTCTTTATTAAATGTTGCAATCTCATTGGCCAACGTTTGAATCTCTTCATCACTCATCTGCTTCACTAATGCCGTCATTAAAACATTTTCTTTCTCACCTGTTTTATATTTAGCAATAGTTCCTGCAATAAATGTTGCATCTTTGTCTAAAAGTGATGGTCCAATAATACCGTTGGCATAATCGTTATGACATGCAGAACATTTAACAATAAACTTTTTACTGAGTTTATTGACCAACAACTCTATTTCAACTTGTTCGTAAGGGCTTCTCACTCTTAAGTTAGCATCCATTTTCGTATAGGTTTTATCTTTATTGACACTTTTGTCATTATTGTAATCGTAATAATATTTTTGATTACTTTTATCATCACTTTTTTTGACTTCTACCTTATCTTTAAAAGCATCCTCATTTTTAACAATTTCAATACCTCCAGCCACTTCACTTGAAGCACCTTCAGATTTTTCTTTTGTTTCAGAACATCCCGCCAATAATAATACCGCTGCTAAACTTACTGTTGCTAATCTCATAGTCACACTCCTTTTTCATAATACTCTTCATAGGTTAAATTTTTTTTTACTACAATAGAGGGTTGGCTCACTGGGCAGACCTCTTCACAAACTCCACAGCCCGTACAACCATCATAAATTTCTGGACGTTTTCCACCATTAGCATCAGGCACCATAGCAATGGCACTAAGCGGATTTGGCATTGGGCACATATCCGCACATAATGTACATTGCTTGCCTTCAAATGCATCAAATTTTTCTAATACATCACGCTCCAGCTGTGTTACGTTAATCTGACTATCAATAAATTCATGCATTCTGATTGAGTGTCCCTTAGGTACCGGCTCATTTTTCATAGCAATACATGTATTAGCAAACTCTAATACAGCAATACCCATCTTAATATCAATAGCTTTTTCCGTAGCATGATCTAAAGCACCACTTGGACACGCAAGTACGCACGGAACTGCTTCACACGCGTAACAGCCACGTTCTCTTGCATCAATATACGGTGTTCCAATACCATAACCTTTACCAATGTCTGCTAATTTAATGGAGTGATAGGGACACACTTGCAGACACTGCCCGCATTTAATACACAGTGCTAAAAATTCTTTTTCACCCGGAGCTCCAGGAGGTCTAAGACGCGTTTCTACTCCATTTAAATAAGGTGCTCCAACAATACCAACACCCATAAAGACAGCTAAGGCACCTAGTGTTGTCCATTGAATAAACTGTCGTCGCTCTTTTTTTATTGTTTCACTCATGACTATACCTCTTCTTTCAATCTAGGCTTTTTATCTTCAAGCAAAAATACCGGCTCTGAAAATGGAGCCAGTTTTGCTAAAAAGTTTAGCAGTGAAATCACCGGTGATCCGTAAAAAAACTTTACCTCCGGATTGTACAGCCAGAGTTTATCAGCATATTGAAATACTTTATGCGGTGTATCGCCAATATTGTCACCATCTCTATCAAATCCCTCATAACTATCCCAGTAGTTACCCACAAACTCATTCTTATAGGTTTTACTTCCACGAGAATCGTTAACAATATCTTCAATATTACCTAGAATAGTATTGTCTTTTATTATATTGTTTTCACTAAGTGAATGAAAATGCAAGGCTTCTGCATTATAGAGTATTTTATTATTATGAATAAAATTATTCGTATCAGGCTCAAAAGGTGAACGGTCAATGTATATGCCTTGGGCATTGTAAAGTACCGTATTGTTCTTTAGTGTAAAATTTGAAACATCTTTAAGTCCAATACCCATACCTGTAGCACCTAATGAGCTTTTAATAACATTGCCTGTTGCAATAGTATCTTTTGAGTACATAAAGAAGATACCTACCGAATTAAACTGAAAGGTATTATTTTTGACATAATTCTTACCGGCATACATAAAATGCAGTGAATAACGACAATACTCACCGAAATTCTCTTCAATCAAATTACCGTGTGAATACCAAACAACCATATCACGCGATTTAATAAGTGAATTTTTTCGAATAATATTATCGTTGCTATACCATAGACGCAGACCATCACCTCGAAGTCCAAGGTCATAATCTTTTGATGAGATCGTATTATTTGCAATTATGGAATTATTCACCATCTGCATATCAATACCAAAAAGAGCATCTTCAATGATGCAGTCACTCACTTCACACTGCTTAGCTTCTAACATTAAAATGGCAGCATCGAGTTTATCATGACGAGAACCACTATTTCTCAATGTAAGATTTTTGAGTGTAACGTAAGAGCTTTTAATGGTAACAATAGTTCCGTTACCCTCACCGTCAATAATGACACCTTTTTCAGTGCCAAGTATAGTAATGGGTTTAGTAATATTTATTGAGCCCTTATAGATCCCTGCTTTAAGACGAATAATTGAGCCTTCATCAGCACTATCAATAGCATCTTGTAGCACTGAAGCTTCTAAAATTACATGTAAAATTAAAAAGGTAAGAAAGGCTCTAATAATCATCTGTCGTACCTACTCCCCGGACTCTTTAATTGCCTTACTTCGCGCTAAAATTGCTAAAAGTGAAAACAGAGCAATAACTAGCAGTAAGTAAAATCCAATAGTCGGGTACGAGTGTGTTGTAAACTGTGCAATCTTTCCATCACCAAAAACTGTCGGCATAAAAGGTTTAATTTTAAATGCACCCCAATCATGAAGATTATGACCAAACCAGTAGAGCCAATAGGAATAATCTGCTATAAATAGTACCGGCAGTGCTGCCGGTACTAGCATTACATAACTCCATATTTTTTGATTGAAGGCTATGAAATAGATCATACCTAAACTCAAAAGCAGTAGAGCATAAATAGCAATTTCACGCTCAAAGGTACCACCAACCCACATCGGATCCATTCCCACGTAGTGATTGATTGTATTCATCTCATGAACTTCACCACTATAACCATCAAAGTGAAAAAACACCGGAATTCCTTCGGGAAACGCCTCTTTTGGATAGTTAGGCGCTTCGAGTGATACCGCCCAAAGCGGCAACGAGGCCACACCAAGTTCTGCAGAGTGTTCAATCATCTGCATCAGATTATTATGAGCTGCTTGAGGGGTTGTCGTACTAATGTAACGTCCCTGTGAGTACATATTCCATACCTTTGCAGTAAAGGGTGAAATCTCATCAATTCTATCTTCATGAACTTTATTGAGTGTCCCATGAAATACAACCATAGGAAATATAAACGCCACTGATAAAATAATCAATGCAACACTTGCGAATATTTTTGACTTTAGAAAACTTGGATGCATAGTATCTCCTCTTCAATAAACTTTACATATAAAATGTACTTAACTATTTCATAAATAAATTTTATGATACAAAGAAGTATAACTTACTTTAGTAACTAATAAATTGATTGATATCAAAACACAAGAGAAACGCTCTTGTGTTTGAAATGAAAGTGCCTAGAAAAGGTTTGCGTTTTCGTCGATCCATTTGAAATATTCAATCATATCCAATGTCTCCGCTTCGCTCATACCTTGATTTGGCATTTTTAAGTTGAAGTACTCAATCATAGATTTAACATAAGGGTCATCATACATTGCCTCAGGTTTCATAATGAAATCTTTTACCCATTTTTCCGCATTTTCGTGGCGCTGCAGTACACCAGTTAAATCAGGTCCTGAACTTACTTTACCAACCACATGACAACCAGAACAACCACCTTCATCAAAGGCAAGTGCTCCACGCTCTGCTGCTGCACCTTTTGGTGTAGCAATTTTAGACACCAGTGTATCTTTTGCACGAATACCAACATCTGCGGTCTTAACCATAAGTTGCCAAATCATATTTTCAAAAAGAATCGCTTTTTCCATATCTCCGGATTTTACTGCTTTATCTGATAGTTTTTTCTGTGCAGGAATTTTACCGTATTGATCAAATGCATCCGTTACCAGGTCTGCAACTATCGGATACTTATCAAAATTATTCTCTTTTAAGAATTTAACAACACTTTGAATAACTGCATCTGTAGCATCATTGACAGCAACCGTTTTGTCATACTCAGCTTTTAACTGCTCAGGTGTCATTGTTTTCATTTTAAGTTTTTGAGCACTAACATATTTTTTGTTAGGATCTTTAACCATTAAGTAACCCATCATCTCTAAGTGAAGTGCTGAACAAAATTCAGTGCAGTAATAAGGGAAAACCCCTTCAATGTCTGCAATAAATCTAATTGTAGTTGTTTCACCCGGTTCTAATGATGCATGTACATCATAATGGTCAACTGTAAAACCGTGAGTCTCATCTTGAGCACGTTCAAGATTTGTCAGGTAAATTGTGACTTCATCACCTTTATTTACCGTAATACGTTCAGGGTTAATGTGTGAACGAACCATAGTAGCATATACAACTACTTTGTTTCCATTACGCTCAATACGCTCTTGACCCGCAAGCGTTTTACCTTCATGGATTTTACCCGTTCTAGAGTTGGTACCAATTTTGTAACGTACATGTGGATGTAGTTTACTAGCGCGAATTGCTACGGCTTGGTGAGGTTCACCCAATGGAAGCGGCATATCTACCAATAAGTCCATTTTTTTACCACGAATATCAATTAACTGATGATTTTGCGGGTGAAGCGGACCAACAGGTTGGAAACGATCGATTGAGAGTTTATTAAGTGCAATGATGTAATCACCCTGAGGATCTGCTGACTTACCTTCCATACCACAAAGGTGACCGATGTTATAGTGAACATTTACTTTATCAATTACTTTTAAAGTTTTGTAGTTCCATTTAACAACTTGTGAATCAACATACAGTGATGTATAGATTTCACCGTCAACTGGCGAATATTGATTATGCAATGGCCCCAGACCTAGTTCAACCTGTCCATGAAGTGATTTTTTCATATCTAAGATAGGAATCCCGTAAGGATCTCTGCCCACATATTCTTTAGCTTTAATCAGTTTCATAATTTTTGAGAAACTAAAAACAGAAGCATGCGTATCTAACTTACCACAAACGGTAATGTACTCACCATCTGGAGAGACATCAACGCCGTGTGGCGATTTTGGCTCTGGAATTAAGAAAAGTGCATCATTTTTAATAGCAACGTCCATCGGAATGACCTTGTGACCATTAATGATTTTTACATTTTTCTTATTCTTAGCCACTTCAGCTAACTTTTTCCAGTTATATACATGTAAAAAGTCAGTATCGTTACGGGACATACCCGCTTCATTTGGCGGCATACCTACTTCAATACCACCCGTGTACATCTCGGTGTTAAATGAGTTAGTGAATCCCCAACCATCAGAAACAGCTTTACCCGCATCACTCAAATCCTGCATGTAAGGAGGCATCTCAATTGTAAACGTTTCATCTTCAATAATCCGACCTATTTTAGAATCAAATTTCCACATGGTCACTCCACCACGGTAACTCTCTTTATAGTCTTCAATCGGATGATAATTGTTATCAAACGGTGCTGCATATTGCGCAGCTTCTATAATATAGTCACTGTTTTGAGTAAAGAAAGCGCCACCGTGCGCTGATTTAAAAACTGGATTGACAACAATCTGTTTTGTCTCAAAATCGTGCAAGTCAATTACTCCAAGACGTGGATTGGCTTTATCATTAATAATAAGCCATTTACCATCATATTTTCCGTCTACTTCTGAAAGTGCCGGGTGATGCGTATCTCCCCAGTTAATTTCACGTCCGCGAATGTTACCTTGGCGTAAGACTGCAAGACTATCTACATCATAACCGTAACCTTGCCACGGCTCTGGTGTAAATACGGCAATATATTTCAAAATTCTCATTGACGGAACACCGTAAACGATTACTTGACCTGATTGTCCGCCCGAACTAAATACTACATACTCGTCACGACCACCGGTAGGCATGTAAGTTTTAGCAGCACGAATGACATCAGTCTCAGTTAAGCCACGTTCCTTCATTACCTTCTCTAAAGTACCTGCGCTAAACGCTGTTGTCGCAGCGATTGCAGAACCAAGAACTAAAGTTGAAAGTTTATTTAAACTATGATTCATTTTCTCTTCTCCTAAATTAAAACTTGGAGCCGATTTCAAGTAAACCCCCTCACTCAAAATGACTCGACTCAATGCGACAATATAATAACTTATACTTATTATAGTTATCAAGCATAGAATATTGTAACTCTTTAAACCTGAAAACTATTTGATTTACGTTAAGTTTCTCTAAGAAACTTAACACTTTTGTAACAATTGTCAGTATAGTGTCATTTTGTTGTCAAAAATACTTTAAAAAAATTTAAAAAATCTCCCTACTCTCTCTGTTGATTCCAGATATTTATTTTTATTAAGATATAATTTCGAAATAAAATTTATCCAAGGATACTAAATGTTAGTAACAAACAAAGCACCTGACTTTACAGCAACCACAGTTTTAGCCGATGGCTCAATCGTAGAAGATTTTAATCTTTATGAAAATTTTGGTGAAAATGGAACCGTTCTGTTCTTTTACCCACTTGACTTCACATTCGTATGTCCATCAGAAATTATTGCATTCTCTCACAGAATTGAAGAGTTCCAGAGTCGTGGCATTAATGTTATCGGTTGTTCTGTAGATTCACAGTTTTCTCACTTTGCATGGAGAGAAACTCCTGTAAATAACGGTGGTATTGGTAGAGTTAAGTATCCTCTTGTTGCTGACTTATCAAAAAGCATCTCTAAAGATTATGATGTACTATTTGGCGAAAGTGTTGCGCTTCGTGGATCATTTTTGATTGACAAAGACGGTACAGTACGTCACGCGGTAATCAATGACCTTCCACTTGGACGTAACATTGATGAAATGATTCGTATGGTTGATACAATGCTATTTACTAATGAACACGGTGATGTATGTCCTGCTGGTTGGGTAAAAGGTGACGAAGGTATGAAAGCATCAACTGAAGGTGTTGCAGAGTATCTTGCTGATCACGAAAAAGATTTATAAAAATTCATTATTACACCAAATGAGCAAAAGCCCATTTGACTACGCTAACGCTGAGTTTTATTCTATGCTTTGAAATGGCATAGAACATAAATACTCGGCGTAAAGCCCACGTGCAGTGAACCGCACTTAACTAAAACTTCACAAACTTTCCAAAACTAAATTTAAATTTACTATTTCTTTACAAAATCAACTGCTTTTTTATTGACAAAGTTTAACTGTTGCCATGAACGATTTGGTGCTATCAGGGTAAGTCTGTGCGGTGAAATTGCTCGTGAAATTGCTACATAAAACTGTGAAGGTGCAAAAATTTCATTGCTCTCAATAACTAAATCATTCAAACTCATTCCTTGAGACTTATGAATGGTAATGGCAAATGCTAATGCAATGGGGTATTGGTAGAGTGTAATAAGCGATACTTCTATCATCTCTTTTTTACCCTCAACTAACTTCTCTTCCCATCGGCTTTTGCTCATTGATGCTCTTTCAAGTTTAACAATTTGACCATCATCTTTCTCAACATAGACAATATGCTCTTTAATGTTAATAACCCGTCCGCGTTCACCATTAAAGTAGTTCCATGCATTTCTGGTAAAGAGAATAGGAACTCCAATTTTTAGCTCTAAAACTTCTGGAACACGTGCATCTTCTAAATAACGCTTTACCTCTTTGGGCGTTACTGTTTTTACATGTAACATCGTTTCAGTCTTAAATACATGTAAATCTCCTTCAAGTGTCTCTAAAAGTCTTCTGTTATGAGCTAAGGCGCTGTTATTCTTACCAAAGAGGAAGGTTACGGTTGAAAGATCATGAGGCAACATCTTAACAAGTGAATTTAAAAAGAGTTCATCTTGCTCTGTAATACGAGCAAAACGCACCGCATCTAACAGAGTAATAAAATCTTCATCACTCGTACGATAGACGGTACTCAGTGTTATTGTTTCAAAATCACACCGCTGCCATGAATCCGATTCAAATGCAAAATTAACACTGCCATAGCCTCTCACCACAGGAGGCAGTTGTAAGAAATCACCCACAACTAACAGTACGCCCTGAAACTCAGCTTGGAGCAGTCGCAACCGAACCATCTCAAAAAGTTCTGCACTGACCATGGAAATTTCATCAATCACAATAAGATTCATGGAAGCAATCAGTTTTTTAATCTTCTTTTTGATCTGAAGCTTTTTACGCAACTCTAAATCAGCAATATTATTAGCAATGCCCAGATCTAAAAAACTATGCAGGGTCTGACCGTCTAAAAGTGTTGCCGCCATTCCCGTTGAAGCAAGCCGGGCAACTTTTTTACCCTCTGCTTCAAAATGTGCAATAGCCTGACGGGTCAAAGTTGTTTTTCCCACTCCTGCACCACCGGTTAGAAAAACGTTTTGATTTGCTTCAAGTTTGGCTACAATATCTTTTAATTTATCCATTATAGCAATTGTACCAAAAAAGGAATCTATTGAAATTTTTTATTGCACTCATAACACTACTTTCACTCTCACTGTTTGGTGATGATGTCATTAAAGGCACCACTAAAGTAATAACCTTTTTAAAAATTCCCAGTGACGCGACACTTAAGTATGGTAAAAAAAACATTCCTCTTTTAAAACACCCGACCGACAGTTTAAAAAGTGTTGCTTTTATTCCGGTTAACTATCGCTCAAGCCTTGGAGCTAAAGAGCTGAAAATTGCCTATAGCGATGGTAACAAAACTGTTAATATTAATGTCACTAACGGCACTTATAAATCCGAAACTATTACTGTAGCATCTTCTAAAGTCACACCCAATAAAAAGCAAAAAGAACGTACTGCGCGTGAATACAAAGAAGCGATGAGAGCTTATGGTACCTTTACAAAAAAACGCTATTGGCGACAGCCTTTTATAGACCCTATGGACTCGCATATTACCAGTCAATTTGGAACGGCTCGAATGTACAACAACAGCTTAAGAAGCTATCATAGCGGTACGGATTATAGAGCGGCAATCGGTACGCCGCTTCATGCTACCAATGATGGTGTCGTTGCTATTGCAAAAGATCGCTACTATGCAGGAAACTCTGTTGTCATTGATCATGGAGAGGGAATTTACTCATGTTATTACCACTTAAGTAAATTACATGTAAAAGTGGGCGATAAGGTAAAACAAGGCGATATTCTAGGACTTAGCGGTATGACAGGACGTGTAACTGGACCCCATCTGCACTATGCTATTATGTTAAACGGTACCCAGGTGGATCCGCTGCATTTTCACCAACAGGTTAACGCTCTATTTAAACAGAAAGGGGAAGAGAAACGGTAAAGACAGCGCCCGATTTATCGTTAGTAATATTTAAACTACCCCCACAGTGCTCTTCAACAATCGTCTTGCTCATATACAGACCTAAACCTGTACCGTCATACTGCTCTTTTGTCGTAAAGTAAGGATCAAAAATTCTATCAATAATGATTTTATCAATACCTCCGGCATTATCTGCAATTTCTAAATAAACATTATCATTATCATTGTAGGTTCGTATCCAAATTGTTGGATTCCCCGCCCCTTTGGATAAAAGAATATCTTCAGCATTTTTAATGAGATTCAGACAGACCTGTTTGAGTTCATTAAAGTAGCTATAAACACTTTTTTGGCTTGCATAATCCGTAATCACTTCTATATTTTTATTTTCCAAAGAGGTGCCAATGATTGTAAGCGATCCTTTAGCCACATCACACATAAAGAACTCTTCTTGGTTTTTATTACTCTTAAAAAAGTGTCTAAAATCATCAATAGTGTCAGAGAGATGTTGTGAAAATTGGGCTATTTTATTAATATTATCATAGAAGTATTTTTTATCATATTTATTTAGACCAACTTTCAAGTTAAGTGATGCTGCAGTTGAAGAGATCGCCGAAAGCGGTTGACGCCATTGATGGGCAATCATGCTAATCATCTCTCCCATCTGCGCTAAACGTGACTGCTGCAATATTCTTAACTCTTGATCACGACTTTTTTGTACCGCCTTTTCAATACGACTCTCTAATGATAAATTAATCTCTTCAAGCTCTTTTTGTGATGTCTCAACCATATCTTTTAAAATAACAGCACGCTCTAATGACCTGTACATTTGATATGAAGCCGACATAATAATGTAGGTAAACAGTAATAGCATTATGGCAATATAAATATACATCTCTTCTGATGTATATAAAAATGATGTAAAAAGCATCACAATCATTGGACTACTGAATGCTACATAAACAATAAAAAGTGGACTCAGTGTTGAAATAGCACCTGCCATTAGACCAAACAAGATTCCTAAGATCAGAAAACTGTAATGTGTCTCTGCATACAGCACTACTATCCAACTTAGTGAACCCCATAGTAAGCCGCTAAAAAGTGTAACACCCACAAGCAATCTAATAAAATATTCTCTTTTTTGCTGACTGTCAATATTGGCATGAAGTCTATTGACAACAGTTATTTTTAAAAAAAGATAAATGAGACTTAAAGCAAACCAACTTGAAAGAATATTTATAGGTAGATGGTTGTAAAATACAACCATTATAAAAAATGCTGAAAGTAACGATGCAAATGCTGACTTACCGTTTAATGAAATAAACAGTTTTATTAAATCAAGATGATACGTTAGTGGAAAATATTTTTTCATAACTATGACTATAACCAAAAAAGGGGTGATGTGCAACCAAAACTTGATGATGCCATAGCACTTTATCAGAAGAAAAAGTATAAAGAAGCGTATGAGTTTTTTTACCCATTAGCTACTTATGAGCGTAATGCAGAAGCACAGTACTATTTAGGTTTAATGTATTTTGAGGGTAATGGTGTTATTAAGGACATAACCCAAGCACAGCAGTTATGGAAAAAAGCCGCACGAAGTCGTCATCGAGATGCTGCATACCGCCTTTCTGAAATAGTCACATCAACCAAAACAACCTTTTAAGGGTTTAAATAGTAGTTGATGGTATAGCGCATATCCTCGTCTAAATTCTCCATGTTTGCTAGCATCCATTTTAAGTAACCTGCATCTTCAACTGCCACATCGGCAACCATTTTACCGCGATGTTTTCCAAAACGAAACTTTTTTATGAGAATGGGTTTTTGTGAAAGTTCTATCATCATCTCTACGGGATTAACATTGGCAAATTTCTCTTGAACCGCTTTACGAAGTTCACTTAAGAAAAGTTTTAATACCAAAACATCACCAATGGCATCATGAGCTTTGACTACAATGCCCAACGCTTCTGCCTCGGCTTGCTCTTTTTTGTAAATGCCCATTTTATAGCGAAAATATTGTAGTCGATGTGCCTCTTCATCTTCAAAAATATGTTTGGCAACGCGCAAGGTATCAATGAGTTTCATTTTACATGTAAAACCCTCTTTTTGTAACATTGTCAGATCAAACGGAGCATTATGAATAATCATATAGTTCTCATCTGTGTTGAGTTCATTTAGGGTTTGATACGCCATAGTTTCACTGCATGAGGGCTTGCCTTCAATCATCTCGGGTGTAATACCATGCACTTCCATGGCACCATAAGAAATGGGCACATCACTGTAGCAAAACTCATTGTAGACACTAATATCTCTATTGTCTAAAACCAGATAACCTAACTGAATAATTCTGTCTGTCTCACCTGTGCCCGTTGTTTCGGTATCTAAAATTATATATTTTGGCATAAAAATAGTCTTTGTGTTAATTTTGATAAAGTCTGTTAAATAGATCTTGAATATCGAATTCCACTTTACTCACACCAAAAACATAGTACGGTACCACCTCAAGAAAAAAGTAAGCTAACAGTATCATCGGGTAAAAGATAATTACCTCCGCATAAAGTTCTTTATAGCTACAATGTTTTTTAATCCACTCCATAGCTACAGGTGAATCGCTCATGGCTAGTGTCACCTCAAATGCAATAATGAAGCCCAGCACCAGATACGTCAAAATTAAAAAGAAAGTGATAAAAAGTACCCAATATTCAAAATCGTAATACATAATAATAATTGTGCCATGGTTTTGCTTATGATACAATTGCACATGATTCAAACAGCTCTTTTTTATCTCATTAGTATTGCACTCATTGCCGCCGTTTTTGGTATTAGCGAGCATAAAAATCTCTCAAAAATTTTTAAAACTATTCCTGCTGTAGTTTTAATTTATGCCGTCTCAATGCTCCTTGCTTCACTAGGTCTCTGGGAACAAAATGAAGTCATCAGCAGTGTCTATAAAACAGCAAAAAACAACCTCCTTCCCGCCATGCTTTTCTTAATGCTCTCACAACTTGATTTTAAAGCATTTGCAGGGCTTGGACGTACCTTACTTATTGCCTATGTAAGTGCGACACTTTCCATTGCGTTTGCTTTTATTGTAGTCTTTACACTTTTTAATTTTAACAGTGATGAAGCAGGACTCTTTTCAGCCCTATGCGGCAGTTGGATGGGAGGAACAGCCAATATGCTTGCCATTGCTTCGGCACTTGAAGTGAGTGAGAATATGATGGGTTATGCTTTAGTGGTTGATTCGGTAGATTACGCCCTGTGGGTGATGTTCTTACTCGCTCTTGTGCCCTACTCTTCACGGTTTAATACCTTTGTAAAAGCTAAAGCATCTGATTTACATGTAAATGATATTGGCTGTGCTTGTGAAATGGGAGCACCTCGGTATTGGATACTACTGCTTTTAGCCTTAGCCGTTGCCCTCATAACACAAATGCTTTCAGCACAACTCAGTGGATTAAGCAGTACGACATGGATGGTGCTTTTAGCCACACTCTTTGGTGTAATAGCCTCATTTACCCCGCTAAAACGCATAAACGGCAGCAGTAATATCGCCTCAACCATGCTCTACTTATTAGTAGCACTTATCGGTTCTCGCGCGAGTTTTGAGGGGATGGGCAGTGTTCCTGTTTATCTGCTTGCCGGGGTTACAATTTTAGCGATTCATGCGCTCATCATGGTGATGGCTGCAAAGATTTTCAAGCTTGATCTTTTTAGCATTGCTGTGGCATCGTTAGCAAATATCGGCGGTGTGGCCTCTGCTCCCATTTTAGCTGCAAGTTATCACCGTTCTCTTATTGGAATTGCTGTACTTATGGCAATTATGGGCTACTTAATCGGTACTTTTGCCGGGCTTGGTGTGGCTCATATTTTACAAAGTATCGCCTCATGACAATTACCTCTATAACAACGGAGCTTAAAGCGATTCCACTCAAAAAACCCTTTATTACCGCACTGCGTCGTGTTGATTGTGTCCAGAGTATTTTAGTGACACTTACAACCCAAAGCGGTATAACAGGATTTGGTGAGGCACCGCCTACGGTAGCTATTACCGGTGAAAGCAGTGAATCCATTATTCATACCATAGAAACTATTATTGCACCAAAAATTCTACATACTAATTTCTCTCATATCACAGAACTTTTACATGTAATTCACAATAGCTGTAGTAAAAACAGCAGTGCAAAAGCTGCTGTTGATATGGCAGTTTATAACCTCTTTGCTCAAGAATCGCATCAACCGCTTTTTAGTTTTCTTGGCGGCAATTACACTCCAATATCTACCTACATCACCATCAGTCTCAATGCTGTGGAAATGATGGTAAAGGATGCTGTAGAGGCTTATGGCAATGGTTTTACTCTACTAAAAATAAAAGTGGGTTCTAATGATGGTAATGATTTGCAAAGAATTTTACATGTAAAACAAGCGATACCTGATGCCAAGCTTATTATTGATGCCAATCAAGCATGGAGCTATGAGAAAAGTGTGAGCATTATCAACGCATTAAAAGATATAGAGATTGTTGCAATCGAGCAGCCCGTTATTGCCAATGATATTGATTCACTCCAAGCAATAACACAATACTCACACATTCCCATTATTGCTGATGAAGCCGTCTTTAGTATTGATGATGCCAGAGAAATTATTAACCGTAAGGCTGCCGATATTATTAACATCAAACTGATGAAATGCGGAGGAATTAGCAAGGCTTTAGAGATTATTGAGCTGTGTCGTCACCACAATATTTCGTGTATGCTCGGTTCTATGCTCGAAGGAACAACGTCAATCGAAGCGGCAATGCATCTGGCAATGGCAAATCAGGATGTCATAAAATTGATTGATCTTGACAGTCCCATACTCTATGAGACGATGCCAAAATATTGTGTTATCGGTTATAAGGAGAGTAGACTGTTAATTACTGCGCTGGAATCTACATATGGGGGAAAATAGACTCCAAACTGTAAGTAATACGCTTTTGAAACAGGTTATTATATTATAATATAGTATTTAAAAAAAACTATATTACAACTGATTAATTTTTAATCAACTTGAATAACCATTCTAAATGCTTTTGCCATCTCTAAATATCCTTGTGCATTGGGATGAATTTGATCACTTTTTAAGTCACTATTACTAAGTGTTTTACTTAAAATATCTTCTTCAAACAAAGTATTGTACTTTTGAGAAATTTCTTCATAAAGCGGCATAACATCAAGCCCAAAAAGCGATAAGTTAGGAACTGCGACAAGCAGTACATCAACCCCAACAGCTTGAGAAATCTGAACCATTGACTCTAAATTTTGCCGCAATACCTCTTTAGATACTTTACGCAGTATGTCATTACCGCCATGACAGATAATAATTAAATCGGGTTGGTACTCTTTTAATAGTTTAGGGAGGCGTTTGAGTCCATCAGATGAAACTTCACCTGAAATACCTTCATTAATTACTTCAACACCTAAGAGGTTTGAAAGATGGCTTGGATAACTTTGAGAGGCAACAGTACCGTAACCAAAAGTGAGACTGTCACCAAAGGCTAGTACCGTCTTATATTCTTTATGCAACACTTCAATAGCACCCTCTTTCTCTTTAAAAAGAAAAATAACAAGCAGTAGGGAAAAAAAGATAAGTGCAATTTTTTCAACACTACTCATCTTCTTCTCCTGTGAAAATTAACGTGCTTCCTTGATCGCATCAAGTGCTGCTTCATAATTAGGCTCATCGGTAACTTCTTCAACAATCTCTTTATAAACAACCGTACCGCTACGATCAACGACAAATACGGTACGTGCACTTAAACCTTTAAGTTTTCCATCTTTCATCAGCACACCATACGCACGACTAACCTCTTTGTCTAGGTAATCGGATGCTACGGTTAAGTTTTCAATGCCTTCAGTGCTACAGAAACGATCGGATGCGAATGGAAGATCCATTGAGATAACCGTTGTTGTACAGATATCTAAATTATTGACATCGCTGTTAAAACGGCGTGTCTCTGCTGCACAAGTTCCCGTATCTAAAGAGGGTACGGTGACAATAAGCTGAATTTTATCTTGAGCACCACCCACTTGAATATCACTCAAATCCGTTGCAATAGCCGTAGCTATGGGAGCTACATCCCCCACATTAACACTCTCATCTATAAGATTGACCGTTGTTCCCTTAAACTTTGTAGTATCCATTCTCTCTCCCCTTTATTATAATTTGACATATTATACATCATTTTAAAATTACATGTATATTTGGTGCAAATGCTTTCGTGCTTACGCTGACACGCTCACCTATTTTCAAATTCTTAGCTTCTTCGCTAGTAACGACTACCTCCACAAGCTGTTGTCCTATGGATATGATAGCGATATAGATCACATCTACTTTGACAATCTCAAGCAGCTCTCCCTCAAACGAAAACTTTTGAGAGCCGCTGGTTTTAAGCAGTACCTCTTTTGGTGTACCGTCATTAATGATTTTCCCTTGATGCAACACTACGACACGATTGGCAAGGCGATAAATTTCACTGGGGTCATGGCTGACCATAATGGTAGTCGTCCCAAACTCACGATGCAGTGTTAAAATCTCATTTTGAAGTTTTGTTCTCATAAGAGGGTCTAATGCTGAAAGCGGTTCATCCATCAGCAGAAGTTTTGGTCGATTCATTAAAGCACGGCACAGAGCAACACGCTGTTGCTGCCCGCCACTTAGGGTGTTTGGCACTCTGTTTTTAAGTGATTCTAACTCAGTTAGCTCTAAAAGATGATGTGCCAAATTTTTGTCTTTGTTTACAAAAAGCAGATTCTCTTCTATAGTCATATTGGGAAACAGTGCATAATCTTGAAAAACAAAACCGATGCCTCTTTTTTGTGATGGTAGGGACTGCGAAGCATCTTGCCACACTTCATTATCAATTTTCAAGATTCCTTTTGCATCTTCAAGCCCCGCCAAAATTCTAAGCAGTGTCGTTTTTCCGCTTCCACTCTGCCCCGTAAGTGCAATAAAATCATGCTCTTTTATCTCAACATTTACATGTAAATCCATTGCTCCATCGCTGCCATGAAGTTTTTTATTGATGTTGATTTTTATCATTTCAGATACCAAATTTTCTATTTTGCTTATGATTAAAAATATAAACACTCAAAAGAACTAAAAAGCTAATGACCACCATAATCGCACTATAAATATGAGCAGATTCATAATCCATGATCTCAACAAACTCGTATATTGCTACCGAAGCGACTTTAGTCTCACCGGGGATACTTCCCCCTACCATCAAAACCACTCCAAACTCGCCGACAGTGTGCGCAAAGGTTACAATAATTGCCGTAAGCAGTGCCGGTTTAATATTTGGCAATGCTACTTTTAAAACAGTTTCAAATCTACTTTTTCCACTAATGTAACTCGCTTCAAGCATATTCTTATTTAAACTCTCAAAACCGCTCTGCAATGGCTGAACCATAAAAGGCAGAGAATAAAAACAGCTAGCAACTACCAATCCCGTAAAATTAAAAACCAGTTTAACTCCAAAATATTCTTCAAAAAATGCTCCTATTGGGGAATTTTGAGAGAGTGCGACAAGAATATAAAATCCCAAAACAGAGGGTGGTAAAACAATGGGGAGTGCAGTAATGGCTTCAAGAAACGGCTTCGCTTTTGATTTGGTTTGAGACAGATACCAAGCAAGAGGCAAACTGATTACAAACAGAATTAAAGTAGTGATGCCAGCAAGTTTAAAAGAGAGTAAAAAAGGGGCAAATTCTATAGATTTAAGCAGCTCTATCATTATAAAGTCTTTGCAATTGAGAGATCACTAGCGTTGATTAAAGCTGTCACTTCATCTCCAACGTTTAGATTCATATTTCTTACAGAGTGCGTTGTAATGATTGATTCTAAAGAATTAGCGTGTAAAGAGAGTTTTATGCTGCTAAGAAGCTCCCCTTTTTCAATAGATTGTATTGTGGCGTTAATTTGGTTTGAATAACTAAGTCTACCACTAAAATCTTTGCCAATTGCTACAACAGTTGGGTTAACACTTAATAATACTCTTTTACCGACTTTCATTTTCTCACTTAAATCAAGACTCATCATTTGTAAATGTGTCCCATAAAAATCAAAGGTGACAATGTTGAGATTATCAATTGTGTCAATCTGCTTAATGAGAGCTTCTAGCTTACTCATGGTACCGCGTATCCAAAATCGTTAAATATTTTTGCTGCCTTTTTACTGAAAATAAAACTGTAAAAAGCTGCTACTTCACTATTGGTTTCACCATTTTTAAGTATTACTATTCCTTGATTAATAGGAGTATAAAGTTTAGGATCTACCTCAGCCCAATTAATGCCTTTTTTATAGTGAGCCATTTTTGGACTGTAAAGTGCAGACTTAGCTATAAATCCAAGATCAGCGGCAATAACGGCATACGATACGGTTTGCGAAGCAGATTCTGCATAAACAAATTTTTTTGCTGCTTCGTCATATACACCGCCATTTTTCATAGCCTCAACAGCAGCTTTACCATAAGGAGCTGTTTTTGGATTGGCAATAGCAATTTTAGAGATTTTACTATCCTTAACAAGGTTGATACCTTTTGAGAAATCCTGTTTTTTGATGCTCAGATGCGCCAAACCTCCTTGGGCATAAATAAGGGGTCTCGTCACTGCGATACCCTCTTCATACAAGGCATTGGGGTATTTCATATCTGCTGCCATAAAAAGCTCATAGGGAGCACCATTTTTTATTTGAGCCGTTAGTTTTCCACTGCTTCCAAGGGTTACTTTTACCTCTGTGTTTGGATAAAGTATGTTAAATTCTTTTTTAAGAGTCTCAATGGCATAACTTACATTTGCGGCAACTGCTACGGTGATGCTTCCTGCAAATAGAGAACTTCCTAAAAGTAAACTTCCCAGTAGTAATTTTTTTAACATCTTAAGCCCTGATTTTTCGTTATGTTTCAAATGATATAACGATTCTTCTAAAATAAATCTTAAGGAGATTATAATCCTAGGATAATATGACGTTGTTCAATGCAAGCGTAAGCAGGTTCCTTTAGCTTTAATGAGCTGCTCTCTTGTAAACTAATTACACCAATGAGTTCTTCACCACCCTCTAAAACAAATGTGACCTCGGCATTTTCACCTGAAGATTCAATCTTAACAATAATACCTTGGAGAATATTGAGTGTATTGCTATTTTTAGGAGCTTCATTGACAATGATTACATCACTCGATTTAATAATAGCATAGGCATCACACCCAACACTAAGCCCCATACTGCGAATTGATTTAAGCGTAATGTCTGCTGAGAGTTTATTGCCCCCTGAAAGTTGTAACTCCATGGCACCACTTACACCATGTTCTTTTATAGATTTTATTTTACATGTAAATTGATTTCGAGCACTTGTAGTTAAAAACATCCGACTCAGTATTCGTGCCAAGCGTTCAGGATCATCCCCCGCTTCAGCAAAGCGTTCAATAAACTCTCTATGCAAGACTTCAAAGCGTTTAAAGGTTTTAATGAGTTCATGAGCATGAGGAGTAAGAACAGTACCTCCACCACCCTTGCCTCCTTTAATTTTTTCAATCATTGGGACATCAGCAAGATTATTCATCTGATTAACACGTTCCCATGCCGCTTTATAGCTCATCTTCATAGCTTTAGCCGCGGCATTCATGGAACCTGTCTTGTCAATCTGCTCAAGCAGTTCAATCCGTCCATTACCGAGAAAACTCTGTCCATTTTTAGTAAGCCAGAAACGACCATCTATTTTCATAAACTAATGCCTTTTTTTAAACATAAACTACATATATAGACTTTATCATAACCTAAAAATGATGAAAATTTCTGAAAAAAATCTAATCTATACAAAACTCAACTTTATCTATATAAAAGATAAAATCATATATAATCTTCCTTATGAAAAAGAAAGAACAGCTAAAACATATTATTAGAGATTTCCATCTTAATGATAATTTTGATGTAAAACCTCGTGCACTGCAACCTCCGCTTGACACTAAAAAGATTATTACACTTATAGGTGTTAGACGATGTGGAAAAACATCAATATTATATGACATGATAAATCAACTGTCTAACAGCATCGATAAAACAAAAATACTATTTCTTAACTTTGAAGATGAGCGACTTGAGCTAGAGGTCGATAAACTTGATTTAATACTTCAAA
This sequence comes from uncultured Sulfurimonas sp., assembly GCA_964481625.1. Lineage (GTDB taxonomy): Bacteria > Campylobacterota > Campylobacteria > Campylobacterales > Sulfurimonadaceae > QNZR01. The sequence goes on along the minus strand of CAYZUN010000001.1, from coordinate 33,209 downwards.
GCTTTAATGAGCTTTATCCTGATCAAAACCTAAATGAATGTTATCTCTTCTTTGATGAAATTCAAAATATTACCGGATGGGAAAAGTTTATAAGACGGGTGTATGACACCATCAGTAAAAACATATTCATCACCGGTTCCAACTCAAAACTACTTAGTTCTGAAATTGCCACAAGTTTAAGAGGGCGAACTTTATCTTATGAAGTTTATCCTCTCTCTTTTAGTGAGTACCTTTTATTCAAAGATATTGAAGTAGATTTATACTCTTCAAAAAGTTTAGCTCATATCAAAAATGCACAGGAGAGCTTTTTAAAAAATGGTAGTTTTCCTGAAACACTATTTTTAGAAGAACGGTATAGAAACCAAACATTACAAGAGTATTTTAATGTACTACTCTATAAAGACCTAGCAGAGAGATATAATATTAGTAATACTGTTGCTTTAAAATTCTTTTTGAAACGAATAATAGCTTCTTCAACAAAGCAAATATCTATTAACAAAATTTACAATGAACTCAAATCTAATGGCATCAAAATAGGTAAAAATACACTCTATGATTTTTTAGATTATGTACAGAACATTTACCTAGCACTAACACTGCACCGTTATGACAAGTCACTTGTAAATAAAGAACTTGGTGAGAAAAAGATTTATAGTATAGATATAGGGCTAAACAATGCCACTGAGTTTAAGTTCTCTGATAACATTGGTAAATCTTTAGAAAATGCAGTATTTTTAGAACTTAGAAGAAACAACAAAGAAATATTTTATTATCGTGACTCAAACAGCGAATGTGATTTTATTATTCACGAACAAAATTCAATTACACATGCTATTCAAGTTACCTATGATATGAGTGATGAAGATACTAAATATAGAGAAACTAAAGGTCTTGTTGCGGCATGTAAAAATTTTAATCTCAGTAGTGGTATTATTGTCACATATGATAGTGAAGATGAAATTATTCAAGATGATATTGAGATAAAACTAGTGCCATTTTATAAGTGGCAATATTTATCAATGTAAGTTTACTTCTTGAAGATGGTGCGATCGGGGAGATTTGAACTCCTACACCCTACAAATAATAAGATTACTGAGGTAGTTCCAACCGCTCTTTCCTCTTCTTCCAATCAGGCATATAAGTACTCAAATAGTTATAAAATTTCCTACTATGGTTAGGATGAGTTAGACAGCTTATAAAAGCTGAGGCAGATAATATTATTATAAAACTTGATGGTAGAATAAAAAAATATAAGATACTGTAATCTCAATTATTTCATAATATTACTTTGTTTTATAAATACCAACCTGATGAATAAAAGTATTCAATACTTCATATTAAAGTCCATTATACAGATAAGTCAACAGAAAAACTATAGTGACAATATTATATAATTTTGCTATAATATTGTCACGATAGCTTAAAGGAGTAGAAAATGTCTTATATTGAAAAGATTCATCGTAAAGTGCAGTCATTAGATTCAGATACAACTTTACCATTTTCTGCTGCTAAGATAGATAGTGTTTCTACTGATACAACTAGAAAGATTCTACATAGACTTCATGACAATGGTGTTATTACTATTGTAAGCAAAGGTCACTTCAAAAAAGAAGAGACATTCAACGAACTACTCTTTGTATACGGATCACTAAAGAAAGGCTTTGATAACCACAACCTTCTTAGCAAATATGCTAAAAGACTTGGCAAGGCACATACAGTGAAAAAATTTGCTATGTTTGAAGACTCTTTTGGAAATTACCCTTATCTTGTAGATGCACCACATGCCAAGATACAAGGTGAACTATATAAAATTACAAGATCTGAACTGATGAAAAAGATAGATGAGTTTGAAGGTGCACCTGATTATTATGTAAGAAAAAGAATAGAAGTTAAATCTCATCATGGTGTACAGAGAGCTTTTGTATATATTCGAGAGGATTCTGATGTACCTAGTGACCAGCAAGCATTAAAAGAGTGGACTAATAATGTTGATTACAAAATTGGAAGATTGCATAGCACCTTAGATGCAATGATTGAGGGATGATGAAGTATATAACTAACGGTACTACAAAAAGATACAAAGCTAATCTTAATTGCGACTACAATGGGCATGCAGTAAAAGAAACTGATGAGTACCAGTATGGTTGTGAGTTTGAGTTTTACATCGATACGAAAGTTCATGACTTCAACTCTACCATCGACAGCATTACGAAAGAGATTTATGCGGTTACAAATGCAGAAATATTAGTTGACACAGTTAATCTACCAACAGATGCTGACAAAAATAACTGCATACAGATAAAACCAGATATATCACTTGAAGATAATGGCATTGAAATTTCAGTACCTATAACTACCGCTTCAGGAATAAAGCATTACATAGAAACAATATGTCCTATCATTGACAAGTATGGCTACACAAACGAAGAGACTGGCTTCCACATCCATATTTCTACTACTGCAAGAGATGGTATCAACTTTAACTTCTATAAGTTCATGTTGTTATGTGATAAAGCTAGCCTACTATCATCATGGGAACCAAGAATTGGTTATAGCCAGAATGTAATGGATATACTCTCTTCTTACACAAAGCAAGCAAGTAGAAAGATTAAGACAAAAAAGGGAACAGTTTGGAATGTAGAAAAAGTTGAACCTAATCATGTTGAAGTTAAGTCTATTGGTGGCGATGAATATCATCAAAAGATAGATACAATGCTCAAAGAGTTTTTAGAATATAGCAGATACTTTGAAGAGACTCTATTACAAGATACTGATGAACATAAACAGATGTATATAAAACATAAGAAACAAGTAGAAAGAGTATCTAAAGTGGCGAGTGCTGAGTTTGCTAATGCGTTGAGTGAAGCAGGGATTATTTAGTCATAGTTCGTATGATATAGTTTTTATGTCATATGACACAACTATTATATCTATAAGGGAAATATTCTAATAATTTATGATTCTTAATAATTACTTAAACTTCTGTGTAATAACTAGCTCATTTTCGTATATTTTCTAAAAACTGTGTAATAACTTGTGTAATATCATTGTCAAAATCACTACAGAATGACAATATTTGTTAAAAAATCAATGTAAGAATATAGTGTGGTATTTTTGTTTATTAGAAGGTTTGTTGATGTCTTATGTCACAAGATTCTGTCAACTGTTATTTATTTTTTTTGTTGTTACTTGTAAATGAAGTCCCTAAATATAAGGGTTTAAGAGTGGTGCACCAGAGAAGATTTGAACTTCCACTTCTCTCGAAACGAGCCCCTCAAGCCCGCGCGTCTACCGTTCCGCCACTGGTGCATTTAACTCAGCCGAAGCTGAGTGAAAAATACTTAGGATTAACCTAGGTACGGGTTCGCATATAGTGCGATAAGTGCAATTACTAGAGTATAGATAACTTGCGCTTCGATCATTGCAAGAGCGATGAACATTGTAGTCATTAGTTTACCGCCAAGACCTGGGTTACGTGCAGTACCGGCAATTGTTGCAGCAGCAGTATGACCCATACCAATTGCTCCACCAAGTGCAGCAAGACCAAGACCAACACCGGCAGCGATCATTGAGTACGCTTTAAGAGTTTGGTTAGCAACTTCTACTTCAGCAGCGAATGCAGCAGCAGTTAATGCTACCATTAAGAAAAGAATTTTTTTCATTAGATATCTCCAAAAATATTATTACAAAGCCCGTTCGGATAGCGTAAACACCTCTAAAAGAGATGCCAACAAAAACATAAATGCCTCTGTTTCCCTACTAAATCACTTTGATAGCGGAATTATAAACACTATGTACTAAAAAAATGCTTATGCGCGATCCAAACTAATCTTATTTCCTTTGAATTCAATGATTTTAACTTTGATTGCATCACCTTCACTCAAAACATCAGAAACTTTACTTACACGTTCATTCGATACTTTTGAGATATGAAGCAGTCCATCAATCCCACCAGGCAGTTCAATGAAAGCACCAAAATCGACAATCTTTTTAACTTTACCATCGGCTACATCACCGACATGATACTCAATTTTTTCAGGAGCATTACTAATGATGCCTTCAATATGGGCACGTGCACCCTCTACCCCTTTTTTGTTTTTACCCGTTACTTTAACATGACCCTGTTTTTTGTCAATATCAATTGCTACTTCAAACATCTCAATGATTTCACGAATTGTTTTACCTGCTTGACCAATAATATCACCTACAAAACTTGGATCAATATGGAATAGATCACTACTTGGAAGGCTCTCTTCATTTAGCTCAATTTCTTCTTCAGCATCAATCATAATGTCAATAATATGAGAACGTGCCTCTTTGGCTTGAATTAATGCTTCTGCTAAAACTTTTAAACTGATGCCACCGAGTTTTATATCCATTTGAAGCGCTGTAATACCCTCTTTAGAACCCGTTACTTTAAAGTCTAAATCACCATCATGATCTTCAAGACCCGTAATATCGCTTAAAATTGCGTAACGATCACCTTCGCTGACCATCCCCATTGCGACACCGGCAATCGTATCACTCATCTCAATATCACCGGCTCGAAGTGCCATGTAGCCTCCACATACTGTTGCCATAGATGATGAGCCATTTGATTCCATAATTTCAGAAACTAACCGAATGGTTTGGTCTGATGCATTAAGTGATGACTCTAATGCACGTTTTGCTAAGTTACCGTGACCTAGCTCTCTACGACGAGGAGGACCAACGGGAGACGGTTCACCTACTGAGAAACCCGGGAAGTTATAGTGCACCATAAAGGTCTCATTTTGAGTTGCACTATCGGTTAATTTTTCAAACATCTGCGCATCTTTATTACCACCAATAGTTAAGACAACAAGAGCTTGTGTCTGACCCCGTGTAAAGAGTGCTGATGCATGGGCAGAAGGTAAGATATTTGTCTCAATTGAGATAGGACGTATTTCTGTCAATGCTCTACCATCAGCTCTACAGTTTTCATCTAAAATCTGTGCGCGAACAGTATTGTATTTCACAGCTTCAATGGCACGTTTGAGTTCTTTCTCATCCCACTCAGGTTTTGCTATAAGAATCTCTTTACGCAATCGCTTAAGAGCAGTTGAGCGTTCGGTTCGAGCCATTTCACTAATTGCATCTTTAACCGTCTCAATATGATTAGCATCTATATATTCAATCATCTCAGTAGATGCTGCGAGTTCTAAACATACCAATGGCATACACTCTTTAGAGTACGCACCAAAACGCTCTTCATACGTTTTATTAACAACTGCTAGGTAATCACCTGCGCGAGAAAGAATCTCTACAAATTCCTCTTCACAAACTGCATTTGACATGTGCTTGCTTAGCACCTCAGCTGAGAGTGCGGGATCAATCATTGGGTCAATCATTGGCAAATCAAGCAGTTCTACCTCAGTTGAACCAAAAGAGCGCATCTCAATCATAAGAAGGTCTTCTTTACTTCCTGAAAGGTAAAGGTCTAACGTACTCTCTTCAAGTTGCCCCATTGTAGGATTAATAATTATCTCACCATCAATTTTACCAACACGAACCGCTGTTACAGAGTTATTAATATCAATATCAGAAACAAATAAAGCAGCGGAAGCAGCATTAAGTGCTAATACTTGTAAGTCAGCATCACTGTCAGCACTTAAAACCATAATGGTCACTTGAATGGGGTTAGCAAAGCCTTTTGGAAAGAGTGGACGCAACGAACGGTCAACAATTCGTGATGTCAGTGTCTCAAAATCACTCGGTTTTGTTTCACGTTTAAAAAAACCACCCGGAAATTTTCCTGCTGCATACGTTTTCTCAATATATTGAACCGTCAGTGGTAAAAACTCTTCAGAGACAAAATCAGTTTCATCAATAACTACGGTTGCCAGCATTACTGTATTAGCACTTTTTAACCACACCGTACCATTTGCTTGCTTTGCCACTTGATTAAAAGCGTAACTTTCAACCCTGTTTTCTAACTCAATAACTTCATTATAATTCATTGTTCTCTCCTAATATTGATTCAATACTTTCTGTACTTAATATTTCAAAATTTTCATAATATGACGAGGTCGTTAAATAATCTTTCACATCATGTAAATAATATATATGATCAACCAACGAATCCAATGTCTCTAGAACATCATGTGGAATAATCGGAGCAGTCACATATACGGCCTTTGGTTTCATTGCCAACACCGTTTTAATGGCGGTTAAAAACTTTAAACCTGTCTCACTGCCATCATCAATTAAGAGAACAATTTTTCCCTCTAAAGGTACAAAATGTCTCCCTTTTCGATATTGATAAATAGAAGTAAGTATCTGCTCTTCATGTTTTCGATGAGCTTCGCCATAAACATAATCCAGACTGATATTAAAAGAGTCACATAACGCTTCGTGAATCACTAGCTCTTCTGTTTCACTGACACGGGCAATCTCACACTCTTCATTTAAAGGAGCATAAACCGGTTCCGTAAAGAGAATATCAACATTTGTTTTCAATCGTTTATTGAAAACTTCAGCAATTTGCAAACCGCCAAACGATACAGCAATCAAGTTCCAAGATTCACTGCGTATTTTTTCAATCGGTAAAAACTCTAAAAGCTGTGTTGCCGCATCACTCCGATCTATAAAAATTTCTTTTTGATACTCCATCGCTTCCTCCTGCTCTTAAAAACCAGATGCACTGCCAAGTACATATTTCAAATTATTATCAATAAAGCGCATTCCTATACCAAAGTAAAATGTTTGAGACTCTGAATTTGCAAAGTTATCCCATCCGCCAAAAAGTTCTAAATGTTTTAGCATTCGATAGCGCACCCCTACTTTAAAATGGGCATTCTTACCTCTGACATCATTAACAGCATTAAAGTCATAAGCATCTGCAGAAAACTTAAATCGGTCATTCTTAGTAAAATAATCAACTCCGAAACCTCCGGTAGATTCAATCATACCCGCACGCAGCAGAAGATTCTCAAAGCGTTTTCCATACTGTGCTGAAATATAGGTCTCACTCTCATCATGGACATCTGGCATAACACCTATTACACTGTAATCATCCGTCGAAATCATATCAAGCATATAATACGTTTCAGGATTAGGAAGATAGATGATACCCGCCGTTGTTTTCATAGTAGAGTCATTAACCATATAGTCAGCTTGAGCACTCACTTGAAGTTCACTCACCGTAAAATTAGAGAGTATTGAGTCAACCTTAGAAAAAGCACTTTGCCCATTATCAAAAAAACTATCTGCTGAGGCTAACGTGCTGTTTAACGACTCACGGTTCTCTTCAATCAAACTTGAAACGTTATCTTCAATTGCAATGAACTTATCCATAGCGATGGGAAGTTTATCATCTAATGTTAAAGCGATACTGTCAAGACGCCGTGTTAAGGAATCCAAACGTGCCATAATCTGCGGCAGGTCTTTATTTACAGTAGTTGCTGTCTGAGAAAATCCTTCTCCCATATCGCGCATACCTTCAATAGCTTCTTTAAGAGCAGAGCGATTTTCTAGTACAATTTTATCTAAATTAACACTAACATTTTTAAAAGCGGTAATCATCTCTTTTATCTCTTCTTGACGCTGCGCATCAAGAATATTTCTAAAATCTTTGAGCAACAGCTGCATCTCACTCGCTGCTGCATTAACCGTATCACTCGTTTCATCAAAGGCAGCATACTGTTTTGAATGTTCTAATAGACCATCCACTGCTATATTTTCTTCACTCTCGCCTGAGAGTATATTAATTGTTTTTGCCCCAAGAACACTCTCTTGTGAGACAACAATAAGAGAGTCTGTCGGTATTTTTACCTGTTGCTCAATATTTAATACCAGCCTGACACGACGTCCTTCGATATAGAGTCTAGCTACTTCTCCAATGGCTACACCGTTCATATTTACTTTACTTTGAAGCTCTAAACCTGTAGCATCATCCAAATAAGCACTAATTTCGTACCCTTTTTCATCAAATGTTCCAAACTTAGTAACTTGAGTTGATAACAAAAAGAGTGCTACTAGGCCTAAAATAACAAAAAGACCGATTTTTGCTTCAAGTTTCATTCCTTCACCCTTCTTATAAATTCATTCTTTTAATTATCATCAAAATCCCATGCTTTAATATCAGTACCGCCAATTGGTTTTAACGAAATTGTAAAATAAATATATTTATCAAAAATTGATGCCACGTCATTATTGGTTAATCTTGGTCGATTATTCTCAACATATCGCACTCCAAAATCCCAACACCGTTTTGAATATAAAAATCCAATTTCCATATGTTTTTTGACTGCATCTTCAACATCATACGCTGCTTTTGCAAAATATTTATAATATTTATTGTATTGATACGCAACATCCATAATTAGATAGCTACTCTTTTTTAACGTTACATCACTATAGTTTTCATACAGATGTGTCACATCAAATGCTATGGTTTCGTCATTATATCGTAATGCATTAAGAAACTTAGTTATGCGTGCTACATCATGATTATAAAGGGTACCATTATAGTAGGAAAAATAATCATTTAATCTCAGATCCAACTCATTTTCTAGCTTTCCTAAGGCATCACTGTTTAGCTCATTAGTAATCTTTTGAGAGAGCTTATGATAGAGCAGTTGATGCCCTTTAGTATTAAAAAAAAACTGGGTAATTCCCAACTCAGCGGCATTTTCAATATCAATAATATCATAATAATCACACAGTGGATTACTATAAATATAGTCACGACTACAGATCTCTTGAGACTCTTCATAATAACCACTCTTGTAATCACTGCCACCATTTACATAAGAGGCATTGAGTGTCATAACATGAGAGAAGTCTTCATAACCTTTAGTTAATGAACTCTCAATATGAAAAGTATGATAGTTTCGTGCAAATACCCCATTATTATAGAGGTTATTTGGGTCAGCAATCACATCATCGCCACTAAAAAAAATATGTCGACCATGTAGCTGCATCGTATAACTAAGCTCAATATAATCATCAAAAAATGAGTTTCTCACTGTTATAGGAATATTAAGTTCACTCTGAAACGCTTTTTTCCCTGCACTACGGTACTGATTGGTTGCCGTTGCATCAACACTATAAAAAAGATAATCTTTAAACAGTGCATCTAAGTAGTGATGATATTGAAAGACAGGCAGACTCTGTATGGTTTCATCATTGTTTTTCTTGCTCAAATCCAAAAAATATTTAAAGTAGAGCCCGTAATAATCACTTTCATCCGTATAAAAAGAGTTGATTCTAGAATAAATCTGATTGGAAGTGGGATATTTTATCTCATCATTTCCTTTGAGATTAATATACTCGATATCATTCATCCATGTCATATCAGCAAACAGAGCAGATTGACCTGAATGCGCATAACCAAACCACTCCTTAATTGGATTATGGTTAATGTAATTAAAATCAAAACCATAGTGTTTACTATTGGCTAAATCATACTCTTTTAAATAACTTGAGCTTTCTTTAAAATACCCTAAAGTCAGTTCACCTTTTGAAACCTCTGAATCAACAAAACGCAGTGTTGCATAAAGTCCAGCACCGCGACTGCTTCTAATTTGAGGGAAAAGTTCTACATCCCAACTATCGTCTGTTGCGATATAGATAGGTTGTTGATAAAAGAAGCCTTCTGTCTTAGAAAGACCAAATGACGGTACCAAAAGACCGGTACGACGCTTAAAATCAAGGGAATAACCCAAATAAGGAAAATAGAACACAGGAACATCATAAAGTAGCAGTGAGGCGTGATAGACATCCATCCATTTGGAATCATCATCATATTTGGCACTTTGAAAACGCAGTCGCCACAAAGGATTAGTGGGATCACATCCTGAAATCATCCCCTCCTCTAAGCTAATTAGATTTTGTTTAGAACACGCTTTTTGAGTGCTCATCCAAACATCTTGTTTTTTTTCTAATAGATAAAAGGGTTCAAAAATCCTATCATCTTCATTGAGTTGAATTCTGGCATACTCCCCGATAATGTGGTATGAAGCTCCTTTTAAAATGGTAATCTTACCAAAAAGTTCCAGTACGGTACTGTTTTGTTCATACACAATGCTATTAGCACTTAAATACTGATCACCGTACAAGACCACAACATCATTACTTGCTTTAAAATGGGTTGCATTTGAATCTATCTTTGTCGCAAATACTTCTACTATCTCAGCTTCAGATATTGAACCTAAAGCAATGAGTAGAAATATAATGAGTTTACGCATTAACTACCAATGTTCGAGCTGTCTTATCATGCCACGTCTGGTGCAGCGGGTTCATGGTTCCCCATAAAAATCCTAAATAGAGAAACAGTTCACTGATAATTCTAAAGACACCTCGATTGAATGCGCTTTGAAATGATGGTGTTGAGAGTGTCGAAACTTCAATAACTTGAATTTTCATAATAATTTTACCGAGTGTCGCACCATATTGCATAATGAAAAATGTCTGATAAATGATTTTCATCGCCATAAACTCCAATACAAACGTATTGGTTAATACGATCATATCTTCAACCGTTACAGCCGATGTAAATGAGTCCCATAGCACAATAATAAGTAGTAGCGATAGTAGCATCTCATCAATAAACATAGACATAGCACGTTTTTTAATTGGTGCAATCGTTAACTCTTCACGCTGCAATTTCTCTTGGAGTTCTTCCTGCATTACAGTGACCTTTTAAAGTGCTTGGTAAGCGATATCAGTTCGGATTTTTTTACCCGAAAAGTGCACTTGACCACAGAGCATATAGGCACGATCTCGTGCTTCTTTAATGGAGTCACCCAGACCGACACAGACAAGTACACGTCCACCCGTAGCAAAAAGTTTTCCATCTTCTTCACTTACACCTGCATATGAAATGTGTGCATTTTCTCTCAAATCATCATGAACGATTTCATCAACAATAATTTCAACCGGTTCTGAACTTTTATAGGGATAATCACGACTTGCCATTACAACACCAACACCATACTGCTTAGAAAATTCTACATGTAAATCATGGAGTTGCGAAGTTGCCGCTTTATAAAACAGTTTAGAAACCGAACTTTTCATCAGTGGCATAATAATTTCACATTCCGGGTCTCCAAAACGGACATTAAATTCTAAAGTAATAGGCTCGCCATTAACAATCATCAGACCAATAAAAAGCACGCCTTCAAATGGTGCACCTTCGTTTTGCATTCCATCTAAGGTAGGTCGAATCACGCGATCTTTTACTTTTTGGTAGATCTCATCATTAACTAATGGCGTTGGTGCATACGCTCCCATACCACCGGTGTTTGGTCCTTCATCATTATTTAACAATCGCTTATGATCTTGTGCTGCTGGTAGTAAAATATAATCTTTACCATCACAAATAGCAAACATTGAGAGTTCATAACCATCTAAAAACTCTTCAATAATAACTTTTTTTCCAGCATCGCCAAATGATTTTCCACTGAGCATCTCAGACGTTGCTTTTTTAGCTTCATCATGACTCATAGCAATAATAACACCTTTACCCGCACACAGACCATCGGCTTTCACGACTACTGGAAGGGGAAGCGTCTCAATAAACTTAAATGCGGTCTCAATATGGTCTGTTTCAATGAAACGTGCCGTTGGAATCTCATATTTTGCTAAAAAGTTTTTCATGTAAACTTTAGAGCCTTCAAGCTGTGCAGCTTCTTTTGAAGGGCCAAAAATCGTTAGATCACGAGCTTTAAAAATATTAACAACACCATTAACTAGCGGAGCTTCCGGGCCAACAATCGTTAAGTCAATGTTATTTTCTTGTGCAAAATCAGCCAACTCATTGTAATCTTTAATAGCTAAGTTTTCACCCAATGCCGATGTAGCACCATTTCCCGGTACAAAATAGAGCTTCTCAACATCCTCTTCTTGTGAAAGCATACGTCCAATTGAGTATTCGCGTCCGCCGCTTCCCATAACCATTACATTCATAAAATTCTCCGTGATTGTTCTTTGAGTCGAGGTAAGTATTCATACAAAATGAAAATCTTGTATCAATACTTATTAGTTAGCCCAAGTGGCCGTTCCGCAGTGTGCTTTGGTTCTCAAAGCCGAAAATAGCGAAGCGAGCACCTTATTAGGCGGCAATCTCTAAACCGAAGCCTCAAGCAAGATCGCTGACACACAAAAGTGACTACGTAATTCACTGAATGAATATGTAGAACCCCCTGTATTGCGAGTAATCGCACCACTCAGACTAATAAAATTATAGCAAGTTTTTACTTAAAAAAGTTCTTAAAGCTAAAGTAATTTTGCTAAATCAACACAGCCTTGAACCGATGTCTCTTTTGGCATTAAGATATCTATATCTTGAGGCAATGTAGCAGCCGTAGTTTTTCCAATAGCTATAACACTTTGACTCATTTTAAATTGATGCTGCTTTAAAAAACACTCAATGGTTAGTGGTGAAGTAAAAATCAATATGGCATCATTCTCTAATTCTAACGATGCTACATCTAAATTACATGTAGTTTTATAAACAACAACTCCCTCCATGGCAATACCAGCCTCAGCTACTTTAAGAGCAAAATCAGATGCAACCACCTTAGGACGGGGATAGAGCCACCGTTTATCAGGGTAACCATTAATGATTATTTCAGCAAGTGAATTCCCATAACCCGTGCCATGTTCAAGCACTTCAGCCCCCGCCGCGCGGGCTTGATTGGCGGTAAAGTTGGCAATGGTTAAAACAGGCAGTTTAATCCACTCATGATTAATATTTTCCAGTGCGATCACCGATTGTTTTGAGGTTAAAACAATCGCATCGTAATTGTCATAATTAATTTCGGGCTCTAAAAACTCTGTTAGTAAGATGGGAACGTGATTTACTTCAGAGTTCTCTGTTTTTGAAAAAAGGTAAATTTTGCGTGACATATATATTAGAAATTACATGTAAATTTACATGTAATTTCTACTCCCACTCAATTGTTGCTGGAGGCTTGGAGCTAATATCGTAAACAACGCGGTTAATACCATCAACTTCATTAATAATACGACGACTGATACGCTCTAGTAAATTATGTGGAAGATGTGCAAAGGTTGCCGTCATTCCATCAACTGCTTCAACAACACGTACACATACGGTATTATCATACGTTCTATTGTCACCCATAACACCAACTGATTTTACATTTAACAGTACTGCAAATGCCTGCCACGTTTTGGCGTAGTACCCACTTGCTTTAAGTTCATCGAGTAAAATAACATCAGCCTCACGAAGCAGTGTCAAGTCAAGACGATTTACATCACCCATAATACGAATCGCAAGCCCAGGTCCAGGAAATGGATGACGGTTAATCATACCTGATGGAAGTCCAAGCTCAAGACCCATTTTACGAACCTCATCTTTAAAGAGTTCACGCAGTGGCTCGATGAGTTCAAAGTCCATCCAGTCCGGCAGACCACCTACATTATGGTGAGACTTAATAACTTCTGATGGACCGTTAACTGAAATGGATTCAATAACATCAGGGTAGAGGGTTCCTTGTGCTAAGAACTTAATACCATCATGTTTTTTCGCCTCTTTTTCAAACTCTTCAATGAAAGTATGTCCAATAATTTTACGTTTAGTTTCAGGATCAGAAATACCTTCAAGTTTTCCTAAAAAGTTATCAACTGCATCAATAGTAATTAGAGGTACTTTGAGATTAATTTTAAAGACCTCTTCAACTTGTTCACGCTCCCCTTTTCTCAGCAGTCCATTATCAACAAAAACAGGAATAAGCTGATCGCCAATGGCTTCGTAAATAATTGCAGCAGTAACAGAAGAATCAACTCCGCCACTAAGACCACAAAGTACTTTTGCATCACCAACTTGTTCACGAATTTTTAAAATCTGCTCTTTAACAAAGTGCTCCATCTTCCATTTCTCAGTCACACCACAGATGTTACGTGCAAAGTTACGAAGCATCAAATAGCCCTCTTGGGAGTGCTGAACTTCAGGATGGTACTGCATTGCATAAACACGTTTCTCTTCATTGGCAATGGCCGCAAACGGCGAGTTATCTGAATGAGCAATAGGCTTAAAACCCTCAGGTAGTTCATCAACACGGTCACTATGACTCATCCAGACAGTACGACTGTCATCACACCCTTCAAACAGTGGTGAACTCTCGCTATGCTCTTGATTAATAAGAAGTTCTGCCTTACCATACTCATGATGATCACTTCGAACCACTGAACCGCCAAAATCAACAGCAATACGCTGCATTCCATAACAAATTCCTAAAACAGGAAGTCCTAGATTGTAAACTTCTTGATCAACTTCATAAGCATCTTTATTGTAGACCGATGACGGACCACCACTTAAAATAATTCCTTGAGGGTTTTTCGCTTTAATAGCATCGACTTTTGTATGATACGGAAGAATCTCACAATAGACGCGCTCTTCACGTAATCTTCGTGCAATTAACTGTGTATATTGTGAACCAAAATCAAGGACGATGATACTGACATCTTTCATTTTGCTATTCCTTTAATAATAATTGAATTCATATTGAGGGCTATACCCTTTCGATAGTGAAAGGGTACAAAAAAGTAGATTAAGATTGGATATAACGAGGATAATTAATGAGGATAGAATCCTAAAACTTCATACTGAACATACCATACAGCAACGGAAACCACATATCCGATAAAAATCATCCATGAGTATCTCATATGAGCACTGAAAGTATAAATACCCGGCAGTTTACCCATAACACCAACACCCGCAGCACTACCAAAACTAATGAGTGAACCGCCCACACCGGCAGTGAGTGTAACAAGCATCCATTGATCCAGACCCATCGTAGGATTTGCTTTAAGCACCGCAGACATCACCGGAACATTATCAATAATCGCCGAGAGGAATCCAACACCGATATTTGACCAGGTAGGTCCTAGTACTGAAGGATCATAAACTACTGCTGCAAGTGCCAACCAGCCTAAAAAGTAGAGTGCTCCGACTGCCGCTAAAATACCAAAAAAGAACATCAATGTATTATTCTCAATTTTTGCCATGGAGTGGAAGACATCAAACTCACTATTGTGTACGCGTTTGAGACGATAGCTATAGATTTTAAGCAGTGAGAGACCAAACATCATTCCCCACATCGCAGGCAAGTGAAGTACCTGATGCGACATTACGGCACAAAAGATTGTAAAGACTCCAAGACCAATAACAACATTGGCACCTTTCATCATCATCGGTTTTTTCTCAGTTGAAGCATCAAAATCCGGTTTCTCATCCGGTACCACTTTACTAAGTAAAAATGCTGTTATTAAATATCCCAGAATCGATGCCGGAAAGAGGAATAAGAAGTCAACAAAGCTCCCTTTTCCTGCCGTCCATGCCATAAGTGTCGTGATATCTCCAAACGGACTCCACGCACCACCGGCATTGGCTGCGACAACAATGTTAATCGCACCCGGAACCAAGAAAGAGCGTTTTGTTTTGGTAATAGTAATCAGTACTGTTGAAAGAATCAGAGCTGTTGTTAAGTTATCAGCAATCGGTGAGATAAAAAATGCTAAAAATCCTGTTATCCAGAAAAGCTTTCTATAACTATGCCCTTTTGAGACTAAATTATATTTCAAACGGTCAAAGACGCCCATATGAATCATTGATTCAATGTAGGTCATTGCAACAAATAAGAAGAAAAAGATCTCTGCGATCTCTAAAATAAGGTGCTGTGCTTGCGTATGGACAAGATCCATATTCAGATCGTTCATAGCATAGTAAATTCCAATTAGAATAAATAGAAATGTACCCGTCAGTAGTGCCGGTTTCGCTTTATCAATATGATATTTCTCTTCCATCGCTACAAAATAGTATCCAACAACAAAAATAATTATACAAAGAAATCCGACCCACGTCATGGTTAAGTCCGGTATTGCTTCTGCTGTAGCACTCCCGCCACTTGCAAATAGGCTAACACTTAGTAAGCCCAACATTAATAATTTCAACATCAATTCTCCTCTTTCATATGGTGCACACCAATAGATTCATCACGTTTTAAAGCTGCTTCAACTATGGCATGTGCTGTAAGTAGTCTCAACTTCAAAAGTCTACCAACCTTATTGGTTAACATCGCTTCTATCTCTTTCTTTGCTTCATGTAACCCTTTTTTAGTGCGGGCAATAGAAACATTTTTCCACATTATACTACGTAATTTATCTTTTTTTACTTTATCTTGAGATTCTGCCAAAATATAGTCTTCCACCATTACTAATTTCGCACAAAATCTTGTACTGTCTTTAAGAATTTTTTTACTGGCGCGCTTAGAAAATACTAAGCCCTCAAGAAGAGAGTTGCTCGCTAGCCTATTTGCTCCGTGAACACCGGTGGATGCTGCCTCACCAATGGCATAGAGACCTTTAATTCCAGCTACTTCTCCATCAAAGGAGGTTTTAATCCCTCCTATAGCGTAATGAAATGCCGGCGAAATAGGAACCTTTTGAGCAGGCACCTTAAAGCCTAAAAGATTGAGTGCACCATAAATATTAGGAAACCGTTTTCTAAAATAACTCTCATCAAAAACATTCAAATCTAAATATGCCTGCATTCCGGTGCGCTGTGTATAATCATAAATGGCATAACTAACAATATCACGTGATGCCAATTCTGCATTTTTATCATACTCATATAAAAAACGATAGCCGTTCTCATCAACAATATGTGCTCCTTCACCGCGTAGAGCTTCAGTTAAGAGCTGTTTTTGTGCTGATTCATTACCGACATAAACCGTTGGATGAAATTGCATCATCTCCATGTTTTCTAAGGCAATCCCTTTCTCAACACAGATACCGTGAATATCTCCGCTAATGGTTCTGGCATTGGTGTGGTATTCATACAACGAACCTACACCGCCACTGGCAATAACAGTATGTGCGGCTTCAATTGTCTTAATTTTATTCTCATGTTCAATGACAACACCACAACACTGTCCCTCGTCCATAATCAGGTCAATAACTGTAGCATTACAGAGCATTGGATGCGGATTTTGCTGCAGTAAAAAGTAGTGCAGGTATCTTCCTGTTGCATCACCTCCGGCATGTAAAATACGATCACGCGAATGGGCTGCCTCCTTGGTGTAAAGCAGTGTTCCATCATCAGCTTTATCAAACTCAAAACCACGAGTAATAAGATCATCTATAACAGCAAGGCTTCCTTTGCTCATCACTTCTACTGCTTCTTTATTACACATTCCATCACCGGCATCTATGGTATCATTTACATGTAATTTAATATCTTCTTTATTATACGCCGTCGTCACACCACCTTGAGCATAATAGGTATTACACTCCCAAGGGTGCGATTTGTTAATGACTAAAACTTTTTTATTTTTAGGAAGATTCATAGCGGCATAAAGTCCCGCTACTCCCGCGCCAATAATGAGTATATCATACTTCATTGCTGCTCTTTTTTATCGTAAAACGGATCTGCTTTATAACCACACCCTGTAATGCTTAATAGAGCTAATGATATAATCAAACTATAAAAAAACAGGGTGAACTTTTTATTAATATTCAAAGGTCTCTCTTAATCTTGGTAAGTAATTGTTTGATGATATAATAGAATTTATAAAAAAATCTTTAAATATAAAGGTAAAATAGAGTGTTACAAAGAATTCAGGCACTTCCGCGTAGTGCTGGTGTCTATCAGTACTTTGACAAAAACAACCGTCTGCTCTATATTGGTAAAGCAAAAGATCTCTCAAAGCGCGTCAAAAGCTACTTCCGTTTCACACCCTCGCTTCACTGCAATCCAAGCCTAAATCTCAGAATTCAAAAGATGATCTCTGAGACCGTATCACTAAACTACATAATAGTTGAGAGTGAGCATGATGCACTGATTTTAGAGAACTCTCTTATTAAGCAGCTCAAACCAAAATATAATATTTTACTGCGTGATGATAAAACCTATCCCTATATATACATTAATAATAATGAGGAATTTCCACGTTTTGAAATGACCCGTCGGGTGATTAAAGGAAAAAATATCAGCTATTTTGGTCCCTACTCCACTGCGGCACGAGACATTTTAGACTCTATTTATGAATTATGTGCTCTTGTGCAAAAAAAAGGTTGCTTAAAAGGTAAAAAAGCGTGTCTTTACTACCAATTAAAAAAGTGCAAAGCACCCTGTGAAGGTAAAATAACTGCACAGGAGTATTCACTTATTGTTGATAAAGCAATTTCTTACATAGAAAATAAAAACTTGTTAGCTGATGACTTACATGTAAAAATGCAACTGCTCGCCAAACAACTTCGTTTTGAAGAAGCTACCCAATTGCGCGATACTATAGAGCGTATTAAAAAAAGTGCTATACATTCACAAATAGATTTTGCCTCAAAAGAGCACTATGATATTTTCTGTATTGCACACAACAGCTCTAAAGCAGTCATATTAAAACTTTTTATGCGTCATGGCAAGATTGTCTCAACCGCTCATAATAGCATTACTATTAATGAGTTTTTCGATAAAGATGAAGGGTATGAACGCGCTATTTTAGATTTTTACAACAATGAAAAGCCCCCTGTTATTGCTCCTATTTTAGTAGCAGATACATTTAATAGCAGTGATCTTGTAACAGAACATCTCTCTACGGTTTTTGGTAAAAAAGCCTCTATAATCCAACCGCAACGCGGTTCTAAAAAATTACTTATAGATTTAGCTCGTAAAAATGCAGTTGAACTGCTCAAGCACGCCCCTAAAAATAATGACTATGAAGCACAACAATCACTACAAGAATTGTTTGAACTGCAAATACTTCCGGAGCGTATTGAGATTTTCGACAACTCTCATATGGCCTCTCAAGCAACTGTGGGGGCTATGGTAGTCTATGATAATGGAGCATTTCATAAATCCTCATATCGCCGCTACCACCTTCAAGCCAAAGATGAATATGCACAGATGCGTGAAACCTTAACACGACGGATGGAAAGTTTTGAGAAAAGCCCACCACCGGATTTGTGGGTCATTGATGGCGGTCAAACCCTCTTAAAATTAGCACGAGAGCTACTTGATTCTGCCGGAGTCAATCTTGATGTGATTGCTATTTCTAAAGAGAAAATTGATGCCAAATCCAATCGTGCAAAGGGAAAAGCACACGATATTTTACATGCTATTGACAATCCAATCAAACTACTTGCAACCGATAAACGACTCCTTTGGATACAACGACTGCGTGATGAAGCACATCGAAGTGCCATAACCTTTCATAAAAAAACAAAACTCAAACATGATAATGAATTAAAAATGTTAAATGCCAAGGGAATTTCCGTTGCAAAAATAAAAAAACTCCTTCAACATTTTGGAACATTTGAAGCAATAAAAACTGCCAATATTGATGAAATTGCTTCTATATTAAATAAAAAAGATGCTAATAGCATTAATAATATTTACATGTAAGTTTTCTCTGGCTATTTTTATGATATATTATTCAACAATAATTGACTATGTGTCAAATTCAAAATTTCAAAAGGAGAAGGCTTGCTAATTTACAACCATAAAAAAGAGTTTATCGGTATTGATTTAGATGATCTGCAAAAGTTGCATTATCGCTCTTTTAGTGACTTATTGAACAACTGTTCTGATTTTGCAGATCTCTTTGTTAAAAAACCTGGTTACATTCACAACTTCAAAAATTTTAAATGGATTGATTTTGTTATGCACTCTGATTCAGATGAATCCAAAGTACTTATATCTGCTAACAAAAAAACCTTTTGCGCATCTCTTAAAATAAAAACCATCTATCTGTCAGACTCGCCCAATGAGTCCGGTTATCTCATAGAACTAATGCACCTCAAGAATTTAAAAGATGATGAAGAGAGTAGTTCATTCAATGAACCATTCCAATCAACTGAAACATTTGAAGCAACACATCACATCCCTACACAACTTCCTAGTTTTGATGAGATTGAAGCAACAACTCTTGTCGAACCTGATCCTTTAGATGTTCCTGAGCATAGTGAATTTGATGAACTTGAGCAACAACCTGATTTAGCTCTGTATAATCCTGAGTCACCATTTTTAGTCGATTCTGCTGAGGTAGCTAAAAACATCATTGAACCGGACATCCCAACGCATGCACCACCGCTAGAAGTATCTGACACGGCGGCATCGACTGTTCAAGAAAAACCAATGCTTGGCGACTATCTCATGAGCAGCGAAGAGCAACTCCTAATCAACGAACTTGAAGTTAATCCTGAGTATCAACATACTCCACAAGTTGCTGCTGATGAATTGGGTCTGCCGGTTGATCTCATTGAAGAGTTTATTGGCGATTTTATTACTCAATCCTATGAGTTTAAAGATGAACTCTTTGATTCAATAAATGATCACAATTTTGACAACATAAAGAACCTCTCACATAAACTCAAAGGTGTTGCTGCAAACTTACGTATTGAAGACTCTTTTGAAGTATTGAATTTACTTAATACTACCCATGATATACATGAGGCTAAAACCTATCTCAAATATTTTTACAGCATGATTGCCAAACTTGAAGGTAAAGAAGTTAATAATATTGTCGTACCAAGTCAAGAGGCAGAAAAAACGGATCTTGAATCAAAAACTGCTGAGACTGCAACATTTGATGATGACATTTATCAATTTGAAACTTCTGCAAAACCCATTGATGCGCCTGATACCTATACTCCACCACCAAATAATGACCTTTATGATTTAGATGTAGTAGATAAAGAGAATTTTGAGGAACCTAAGAGTTCTCTAATAGAAGAGGATCTTTATAGTTTTGATGATCTTGTCAAAGAAGACCATTTTACAACTGAAGAGATCCAAGAAGTACCGGAGATTCCGGTCGTTGAAGAAATAGAAATAGAAAAAGTTCAAGAGACTGAGATAACTGCTGATGAAACACCTTTAGAAACCATAACATATCAAGATATTCATTACAATCAATCAAAAGCTGCTTATGAACTTGGCATTGATCCTGAGTTTATAAATGAGTTAAAAGATGATTTTATTACTCAAACGCTAAGCCATAAAGATGAGTTTGCGATTGCTTTAGAGAGTGCTGATGATGCCACATATAAACAGATAGCCCTCGAACTTAAAGGAACTAGTGACAACCTCCGTATTAGCGATGTTTCATTAACATTAGAAGAACTTATTAAAAGTAATAATGCAAACGATGCCAAACGTCTTGTCGATCAACTTTATCATTATCTTAAACAACTATAACTAAGGATAGAAAATGAACTTTGGAATTACAAACAGACTTAGACTGATCAGTCTTGTTCCTATTGTTATCTTATTACTACTTGCCAGCTATCATGTATATAACTCTTATACAAGCTATAAAGGTGCTGAGCAACTCCAAATTAAACTCAAAGAGAGTCGTTATCTTAATGCACTAATCACTAATATTCCTAGAGAGCGCGGTATGTCTGCAATATACCTTGGTGATGCAACCGATAATGCTCTTAAATCACTTCATGCGCAACGAATCATCGTTGATCAAAAATTTCAAGAGTATCTTCGCTATACCAAACAAAATGACTCTTTGCATAACCATAGCAAAGGTGAAGCCGTATGTAATACCTGCAACAGTCTCAAAAAAAGCTCTGAACTTTTTGAGAAAATCAAAGAAGCCAGAATATTAGTTGACACCAAAACAGATGATTTCAATACAGTTTTTTATGATTCATACAGCCGCACCATTGAACATTTTATTGATCTTTTAGGAAATGATCCATCATTTCATATTGAAGAAGAGATTACCTCATTAGCCTCTACGTATCACTCTTTTTTGCAAGCAAAAGAGTATACTGCTCAAGAGCGTGGATTTATTGCATTTCTTCTAACAAAAGCAAAACCGCTTAGTGATACAGAGCTCACAAACTGGTTCTTTCTTATTGATAAAACAGATACACTCTCTTATAGAAGTTTAATAAATGAAGACGTTAAAAAAGAGATCACCAACCTTTTTGATAATGAAGACAACTTAGAACTCTTTAGAGATGTCACGGCGGAACGTCTAAATATTTTTCGCTCCTTAAATAGCGGTGTATTTCAAACTGATCCTAGTATCTGGTTTAACACTCTCTCAGAAAAAATCAACCTTTTTAATGAAATAGAACTGATCTTGCTCAATGCTATGGACAATCGTGCCGATACCATCAAAGATAAAGAGCTTCAGGTCTTGATTATTGCAGTCACTATCTGGATTATCACCTTCTTGATTGCAATTGTTGGTTACATAGTATCTACCGGTATTGCACGTAATATTAAAACTTTAGAGTCTGTTCTTAAACGTGTTGCAGAAGATAGTGCTGATGAAGAGTCAAAAAATATTGCACACGATATTAATCTTGACACCTCTAAAGGAACAGAGCAAGCCTATATTATCTTAGAAAATATTATTGAACAGACCCGTCGAGATAAAGCCTATGCCGTTGATGCAAGTGAAGCAAAATCGATGTTTTTGGCTAATATGTCGCATGAGATTCGTACGCCGCTCAATGGTATTGTCGGCTTTACCGAACTTCTTAAAGATACAGACCTGCAAGAGGAGCAAAAAGAGTTTATTGATATTATTGAAAAGAGTTCAGAAAATCTCCTTGAAATTATCAATAATGTTCTTGACCTCTCTAAAATTGAAAGCAATAAGCTTGAGATTGAAGAGATTGCTTTTGATCTTACTGACGAGTTTGAAAGTGCCGTTGAAGTTTACGGTGTAAGAGCATCTGAGAAGCATATTAACCTATCATGTTTTATTGACCCAACGTTAGAGTGCCCCATCAAAGGGGATCCGACTAAAATCAAAGAGGTCATCATTAACCTCCTTAGCAATGCCATTAAATTTACTAATAATAATGGTGATATTCATGTCGATATTCGCCGCGAACCATGTGATGAACCTAACCGTGTCAAAATTCGATTTGAAGTCAGTGACAGCGGTATCGGTATTGGAGCACAACAAAAAGCCAAAATTTTTGATGCCTTTTCACAAGCAGATACTTCCATTACCAGAAAATATGGCGGTACGGGTCTAGGACTTACCATTTCAAGCCGTTTTGTAGAACTAATGGGAGGTCAACTTGACCTTGAAAGTTCACCGGAAAACGGTACATCTTTCTTCTTTACCCTTGAGTTTGAAGAGCTTGAAACACTCGAAGAGAGTACTTTAGGAGTCTACACAAATATCAATGTAGCCATCTTAGAGTCTGATACAAAACAAAAAGCACACCATGAGTATTTAAAAGCATATCTGCGTTATTATGGTGTCAACTTCCAAAGATTTACCTCACTCCAAGAGCTCAGAAACCTTCAGACACAAATCAATTACGACCTCTTGTTTATAGATTTTGATTTAACTAACGATGAAGACCTTGTGGAGTATGTCAATTCACCTGCTGAAGTAATACTCATTATGAAGTCGCTCTATATGAAAAAGATTGATTCAATGGATCTTGATCTATTTAAAATTATCTATGAGCCTCTTAATGGTACAAAAATCAAAAACATTATTCAATCTTATGATATTGAAGAGTTTACTAGTAAAAAAGAGGTCAAAGAAGCTCAGCGAAAACGTATCCAATCACGGGCTTCTAAATTTAATGCTAATGTTCTTGTAGCTGAAGATAATCTCATCAACCAGAAACTCATTCAAAAAACGCTTCAGGACCTTGGTCTTACCGTAGCATTAGCCGACAACGGTCTTGAAGCTTTTGAACAACGTAAAAATGCTGACTTTGACATCATCTTTATGGATATACAGATGCCGGTACTTGATGGTATTGAGTCGACTATGGAAATACTTGATTATGAAGCCGATAATAACTTAACACATGTTCCAATCGTTGCACTGACAGCCAATGCCCTCAAAGGTGACAGAGAGCGATTTATGGAAGCCGGTATGGATGAATACACTACAAAACCTCTTGTGCGCACAGAGATTATAGCTATCTTAAATATGTTCATAGGCAACAAGGCAGTTTCTGCACAAAATAGTTCCAATGAGCCTCTTTTAGAACAAGTGGAACAAGAAATACCTCAACCTCAAAACAGTATAATCGAAGCAGTGGCTGCCAAAGAGCCTGAAGCTCAAGAGATCCATTATGATGCTGATATTCTTGTAGCGAAAAAAACTCTTTTAGAAAATAAGCTTTTTTGTAGGATACTTGATGACCTTGGATATAATTACCAAAGTGTTTCAAACATTACCGATTTTAAATCCATGCTGAATGAAAAACGGTTTAGAGTTGCTCTTTTTGACAAAGAGCTTCCTAATGTTAACATTAAAGAGCTAAGTGACATAGTAAGAGAGATTAACAGTGACATCGCTTTAATTATGTTAACAGATCCAACAACGACACTCGATGACGATGATGCTCTTTATGTACATGAGATTATTAAAAACATTATTAACAAAGATCTATTACGTTTAGTTTTCGAAAAATTTATTATTAAAAATAAGGTCGCATAATGACAAAAACAAACCTGAAAATATTAGCTGTTGATGATGACATGATTAACTTAAAACTTCTGAAGTCAATGTTACGTAAGTCTGATTCAATTGCAGAGGTTATTGAAGCCAAAAATGGTGCTGATGCGATTGCTGTTTTAAAAACACAGCCTGGTATTGATCTGGTACTTCTTGATATTATTATGCCTGTGATGGGCGGTATTGAGATGCTTAAAGTCATACGTGCCGATGATGAACTCAAAGCGATACCGGTTATTGTTTTAACCACAGATGAGACAAAAAAAACAGAAGCGTTAGAGTGTGGTGCTAACGATTTTTTAATGAAGCCCATCAGAGAAAAAGATGTGATGGGTAAAATTATGAGGTGGACTTCTATTTAATCTTTTCTTATCTTTGAATCAGCATCATCTCCAGTACTTCTTCAATACGTTTTACTCCGATGATCTCTAAATTTTGGGTTACTTCAGTTGGCAGATCATCCAAGTCACGCTCGTAATTTTTCTCTGGAATCAATACTTTACACATTTTTGCACGATGAGCTGCAATGAGTTTTTCTTTAAGCCCACCGATGGGAAGGACATCTCCGGTAAGTGACACTTCTCCTGTCATGGCAATATCGGCGCGCACTTTTTTATTACTCAAAATTGACCCTATTGCCGTTGCCATAGCAATACCGGCACTGGGACCATCCTTTGGAGTCGCACCCGCTGGAACATGTACATGTAAATCGTAGCGTTTGTAAACTTCACTCGCATCAAGTACAATATCTTCCTCTTTTTCTTTAAATGTTTTAGGAATAATTGCATGATCAACATCTAAAATACCACTGTCAATGAGTGTCTTAATCACACTGAGTGCAATATGAACAGACTCTTTCATAACGTCACCAAGACTACCGGTAAGTTTTAGTGTTCCTTTGCCTTTGATTTTGACAGTCTCAATCTTTAAGACATCACCGCCAACGGAAGTCCAAGCCAAACCATTGACAATTCCGAGTTGTGCTACACCGCCACTGGGTTCAATTTCAAAAACTATTTTGTCCAAAAACTCTTTAATATTTTTGAGATTGACGGTAACTTTTAAAATGGAAGCATCTTCTAAAATAATCTTAGCAGATTTACGAATGATATCTGCAATACGACGACGCAAGTTTCGTACTCCGGCTTCACGAGTATATTTTTCAACAATTTCACAAAGTGCCGCTTTGGTAATATTAACCTCTCTGGCTTTAAGTCCGTGCTTTTTAAGCTCTTGCGGAATTAAGTAACGCTTTGCAATCTCAAACTTCTCTTGAGGCGTATAACTACTAATATGAATAAATTCCATACGATCACGCAGAGGTGCAGGAATACCTCCAAGATCATTTGCCGTAGCAATAAAAATCACTCTACTTAAATCAATACTAAAATTCAGATAGTAATCTCTAAAATGGTTATTTTGCTCCGGATCTAAAATTTCCAATAGTACTGCGGTAGGATCACCCCGTTGAGAGCGTCCTACTTTATCAATCTCATCAAGAACGATTACCGGATTCATCTTCTTTGCATCAATGAGACCTTGAACAATACGTCCGGGCATCGCACCAATGTAAGTACGACGATGTCCTCGAAGCTCATTAACATCTTCTAAACCGCCCAGAGCAATACGAACTAACGGACGTTTCAAAGCTTGGGCAATCGAATTGGCTAAAGAGGTCTTACCCACACCCGGAGGGCCTACAAAGCAAAGAATGGCTCCGTTGCCTTCTCGATCTTTAATACCTCGAAGCTCAAGCAGCTCTTTAACCGAGAAAAATTCGGAAATACGCTCTTTAGGTTTTGTAAGCGAAAAGTGGTCATTGTCTAACTGCGCTTCAACATCTTGAATTTTGAGTGGTTTTTTTGCTACATCACCAAAAGGAATCTCCAATACCCACTCTAAATAACTCTGAA
The DNA here is from genome assembly GCA_964481625.1 of uncultured Sulfurimonas sp. Classification (GTDB taxonomy): domain Bacteria; phylum Campylobacterota; class Campylobacteria; order Campylobacterales; family Sulfurimonadaceae; genus QNZR01. Next base: position 6,847 of record CAYZUN010000001.1, on the reverse strand, counting down.
TCATTCCCGCATCGGCAGAGTCAGGGTGCATTCGAGCATAACGTTCAATCTGCTTGTTGGTCTCTTTATACGCCTCTTGGCTCATATCCTTTTTTTTAGCTTCAAGCTTCTCTTTGTACTCTTCAATCTCTTCTTCACGCTGAGTATCGGTTCCAAGTTCACGTTGAATCTGCTTGAGTTGCTCTTTTAAAAAGTATTCTTTATTGACCCTTTCAATTTTTGTATGTACTTTAGAGCGAATCTCTTTTTGAAGTTTATTGGCTTCAATCTCTTCGATTAAATAATCAATCAACATCAAAAATCGCTGTTCAATATTCTCTTCAATAAAGAGTTTATATGCCTGATCTTTTTTTAGTTTAATCGAACTACAAATCAAATCAGCAATACGGCTATGCTCATGATTCTCTTCAATGGTACGAAGTAGATCAGGAGGAAAATAGCTGCTAATTTGAGAAAGTATGCGCACCTTTTCACGCACTACTTCTAAGATGGCCTCCATTTTCAGGGCATTACCGGCTTGCGGTTCAATAATACTTACCACACCTTTTAAATAGTCACCCTCAACTTCTTGTAGCACACGGCCACGGGCAAGACCTTGAAACAAAATTTTAATGCGTCCATCAGGCAGTGATACTTTTCGCATTATTGAGCCAATCACCCCGGCATCGTAAATGTTCTCAAAATTGTGACTTCCGTCACTTTGAGGTTTAGTCGGGCATACAATTACCAATGAATCGCTCTCGATTGCATCTGTTGCTGCATTAATATTTTCATCATCACTTAAAAAAAGCGGTGAAATCATAAAAGGATATAAAAAAATCTCCTCTTCGGAAATAATGGGTAGTGTTTGTGGAAATTCTCCATAACTGCTTAATTGCATTATAATAATCCTAAAATTTATATTTTAATTATTAGTGCGTCGTGAGACAACACTTTGGGTATCAGGTATGACAAAAGAATACCAGCTGTCATCGCCGTCACCTTCAAAAACGCTGCGGTAAAATGGTACAGAGGCAGGTTCAATTTCATCCCATACAATCCATAATTCAGGTTTAATATTACGATAAAACTCTGCTGCTTTAGGTTTATCTAATCGATCATAAAGCTTAGCAATATTCTCATTTAATGCCCCCTGTGCAACATAAAGACGTGTAACCATACTATCTACAATACTGTAGTACTGAGAGTGCCGATAGTTGCGTTTATAATTCTCACCTGTGACAATAGCATTGGTAATAAGTCCTTGATCTCGTGAGGCATTTGGCAGTGCCATATATTTTGCTCTCATCCGTAAATACTCGATATACTCATGCTCACTCTGCGTAGCATAACGCTTTAAGTATTCACTTAAGAAGTGATCACTTAAAAGATACTCTTCATTATGCATATGCGCTTGTGCCATAATCAGTGTCGCCTCTTTTAAAAGCGGTGAAGCAATATGCTCACTTTGAAGCGAACTGTAGAAATTATCTGCTTTTTCCAACATAGAGTTTGAAACTGCATTAACCATCTGCTGATACCAGTAAATTGCCGGTTTATTATACTCAGGTTCCTCTTTTTGACAACCTGTTAATAACATCAGCGCCGTTATAAAAATTATTATATTTTTTAGCATCGTTTACACCGTTATTTAAAATAGATGGTATTTTAGCTAAAGAAAATAAAATATTGTATAATACTCCCATCTAATACAATCAATAGGTGCCTAATTATGCTATTTGAAGTAACACAGCCTCTGCTTGGTTTTGAAGAGATCAAGCAGTTAAAACTTGAAAAGATAGACGATATTTTCATGCATCTTGAGTCTCCTGACTCTAAAAAGATTGCCTTTACCCTGGTTGACCCTTTTGCACTGCGTGAGTACTCATTTGAGATTCCCGCATCAGTTCAAAGTGCCTTAGAAATTAATGACGCCAGTAATATACTTATTTACAATATTATTATTATCCAAACACCTATTGAGAACTCTGTCGTCAATTTTATTGCACCCATAATTTTTAATACTAGCTGTAAGAAAGCGGGACAAATCATTATTAGTGATAACGCATCGCTTGATATTGCCGAACCTATTTCGACATTTTTAAAGGCTCAATGATGCGCGAAACTATCACATTTATTGGAAATGGCAATATGGCAATGGCAATGGCAGTGAGTCTGAAGGAACGTTATGACATTGAGGTAGCGGGACGTAACAGCGGTAAACTTGAAGCTTTTGAAGAAAATTTATATGTAAAAATTCTAAAAGCTGATATCAATGGTTTTGATATCACCGATAAAACCATTATTCTTTGTGTCAAACCTGCTAATATTCTTGAAATGCAATCACTCTTAAAAGGTCGTGCCAAAACACTGTACTCTGTTTTAGCTGGAACAACACTTGAAACGTTAACGCAGAACATTGAGGCTGTATCTTATGTCAGAGCCATGCCAAACCTCGCAGCTACTGTCGGAAAATCCATGACAACACTAACAGGTGAAACTACATGTAAAATAGAGGCTCAAGAGCTTTTTGCCTCCATTGGCACAACATTGTGGTTAAACAGTGAAAAAGAGCTTGACATTGCCACTGCTCTTGCGGGAAGCGGTCCGGCATATTTAGCGCTTGTTGCTGAAGCACTTGCTGATGGTGCTGTGAAACAAGGACTTAAACGTGATGATGCCATGACACTTATGCGCGGTCTTTTTGATGGCTTTGGTACACTCATTCAAGAGATTCACCCTGCTCTGCTTAAAGATGGTGTCATGAGCCCGGGCGGTACCACCGCAGCAGGTTACGGTGCATTAGAAAAATCTGCCGTACGCCAAGGGTTTATTGCTGCAATTGAAAGTGCCTATAATAGAGCTGAAAAGCTCTAAAAACAGATTTTTATAACTATCTATCGTTAAATTATATTCAAAGTTTTAGTCGTATTAAAGTAAAAATACGTTTATAATTACGAAGATTAATTAATAAATACATGTAAATAGTCGATATTAGTGCTATTGGCTATTTAGCAATAGAAGGGAATGCATGAAAAATTTGCTATCTTTTTTTCGATTAAATTTAACTTTATTATTATTATCTGGTATGTTTTTACATGCTGACGCTGAATTCAATGGTGATTGTAGCAATGTTGAAACTATTGGAGAACTCAATAACATTTCGGTTGCAGCATCTCATACCGAAAGCGGAACAGTTTACGAGTCTACCGATAAATATGACTATTATCAATTTACCGTTGCCGTTAATGCAGAGATTGATATGTACTTTTCAACCGATAAATTAAATAATTCACTCTTTATTGGTTCTAGCTGTGACGGGAATAACTATTACAATGGTACGGCTGATTCAACTACAAAAAATCCTGCTCCTTTTTCCGTGACTGCGGGCACTACTGTTTACGTGAAAATTGAACGAAGATATAATAGTTTGATGACGTATGATTTAGATATTGACCTTACTCCAGAAGCCACTAACCTTAGCTGTCCCGGTGATGTTATTAGTAATCTTGATGGAACAACGACAAGTACTACCGATTCTAATAGCGGCAACATAAGAGACGGCAACACTTATTACTACTACTTTACTCCTCAGGTTACAGGAACCATTCAGATCGATTCATGGGTAGGCGGCACCGCCAACTCTCTGTTCATTAAAGATGGATGCGGCGTAGATTTATGGAGTAATACGAATGATTCTCAGAGCAAATCATCACCCCAAATTAACGTCAATGCCAATCAACACATAGTTATTGCTTTAGAGAGACGCTACTCTACAACTCAAGCCTATTCAATTGATTTTACTTTTACTTACATACCTCCCTATGCTACGGATGACACCTTAACAGTAGCACACAATTCTACCACTGTCATTGACATCTTACAAAATGATAGCGGAGTGAATCCTGCTACGGTTGTTATTACCTCAGATGTTTCTCATGGAACTACGACTATCCTCTCGGACGGACGCGTGACTTATCAGCCTAATGCTGGCTACGATGGTACTGACAGCTTTACCTATGAAGTCTTGGACGGCTCTGGTACCATCACATTAAGCGCAAACGTCACCTTAACAGTTAAAGAAGCCATCTCTGAAAACTACCGTGATTTTACACTGCGCACGCAAATGTATCTAAAAGGAAATATGAAAACCATCGGGAACACAGTACTGGTTCCTCCAACACAAACAGCATCGACAGTAAATACTAACGATATAAGCGGTAACATGTGTGACAGCTACACTAACGGTACCTTTATTACAGATGCTACCGAACCCAACAACTACTATTACTTATGTGAATATCAATTAGAACCCGGAACAACCAACAACTCTACTTCAGCAGATTTAGTAATGCCTGCTGATGCTAATATTGCGTGGGTAGGGCTTTACTGGCAAGCATTGGTTCTTAGTACCGACTTTGGAACCACCATGAGCATTAAGCTCAAAAAAGATGGTGCAAGTTACACTACGGTCTCTCCTGATATTTTAGACTATATGCACGATGCAGGCATAGGCGGTTTTACCAGTTATTCTGCATTTACTGATGTCACTTCTATTTTTAAAACTAATGGTTGGGAAGCCGGAACTTATGTAGTAGCTGATGTTCCGGTTACCGAAGGTAGAGTAGGAACTCTCGGGGCTTACGGTGCATGGACCCTTGTTGTTATTTATGAAGATAGTTTAAATCCTGTAGAAAAATTTCGAAGTTTTTCCGTGTTTGATGGTTGGCAAATAATTCAGGGTACCGGTCCCAATGATGTTCAAGTAGATGTGTCAGGCTTTTACACACCTAATACAACTGATCCTATCACTTCATCAGTGTCAATATTTGCGGCGGAGGGTGACAAAAATATTGCTACTGATACCCTAACAACCATTAATTACAATGATGGCACGGTAGTGACACTTCCCTCAAGTGGTACAAACACCTTTGACTCCTCCGTTTCAGGAGGCGCTGGACGTGCTCCAAATCTAATAAACAATAACGGTATTGATATTCAGACTTTTAATATTGGTGATAATCTCGTAGCCAAACAGACCGACATGGAATTTCATTTTAAAACAACTACTATAAAGACAGCTACAGGCAATGAAAGTGACACCTATTGGCCATCAATGATTGCCTTTCAGACCGAATTGATTGCTCCAACACTGTGTTATGACTACACTTATAAACAAAATGGACGCTATCTTTCAAAAGATAACAACGAATCGCGACTACCGACTATTGAGGGCTACATTGACTCCTCTTCGCCGATTGAAGCAGGTTTTTACTTACGCAGTACGCAATCTGATTTCCCTGTTCAAGGAATTTCACTCTCTACAGATATGAACACCTCTAAAATTCAATACATCTCTGGTAGCACTTATATTTCTGAACCTAATAGTCCAATTTATAGCCCTTATTCTGAAGTAACCGGTACGTGTAACTATACCGATGAAGGTACCACCAGCAGAGTCTGTCAAAACAGTGGCAATGTGCGTATTGGTTTAGGAGAAGGAGCCACTGGATATGGACAAAATCGCAGCGGTGCTTTAGCTTCATTAGAATATATGTACACCAAATTTGAGCTTGACCCCTCTGGCTTTTCAGGTGATGCCAACATTTCACTTGATGTAAAACTTGACTATTACATTGTTCCTCCAACCGGAACCATACCTATTCCTTATGAATATACATTAGGTGTTGAAGTAACAAGGTGTCCTCCTTCTAACGGCTACAATCCAAAATGGGGCGTGTTTAATGTCATTGATCGTGGTCTTAATGCAAGTAGAGATGGCACTAACGACTATTATAACAATCTATTTACTCAAGTAGCTCAAAATCCATTTAATGTTGATTTAGTCTTGTATGAGGCAGATCTTATAAGTGGAGGATTCAAAAAACCGGACTTCGACTTTAATACCACTGTAATGGTAGATATTATTAATGCTAACTCATTTAATGATATTAATACCTCAACTTGTAACGATCCTGATGCAAGTATTACGCAGCCAATATTTGTTAACTCCATTACAACATCGGCAATTAACAAGACCAGTATTCCAACGCAAGGGCCTGCTTTTTATGCTTCTGCAGCTAAAAATGCCGCCTTTAGAGTTTGGCACTTTCATGATGGCAACAACAGCATAATTCCAAATTGGACTGTTGTTGATGAAAATGGCACAACCAACTACATTAATGGACTTTACAATAATGCAAAACATACTCTGTGTAGTGCCAGCAGTGCGTGTGGATCTAATCCTAATAGTATTGATTGTTTTAACTGTATAAGACAAAATTATACTACTGCAACATGTTCACGTGACAACTTTGCCATTAGACCCGAAGCTCTTATGATTACCATGTATGATAGCGGAATAGATTACAACAATACGACAAATATTCCACGAAGTCTCTCCAGACAATATGGCTACGAAGCAAATGTATCTGCACCGGCAACAATAACCAATCGCATTAATGTTGCTGCAAGATATAATTATCGTTTTGATTTTACAGCAACCAATCATTTCAATTTTTTGGCAACACAAAATTACACCGTTGAACCTAAAGAGATTAATGCAACACTTTTTTGGAATCCAACAACAAATGTAGTAGCTAGAAATGTAAATTGTAATGACATTACCAATAGGAACTTTGTTCAAGCAGACAACAGTGAACCAAGTTTTATACATGGAAAAAGTGGAGCATTTTATTCAATACTTCCTAATGTTGGGGAATATCGTGTCAATATTATTGATCATAACTGGACACGTGTTGATTATGATCCATCATTAATGCGTCATCATACTGTGACAAGAAACTTTGAAGTTAATGAAAATGATTGTATTTTAAATAACTATGATACTGTCCGCCTCAATGGTCGT